>NZ_CP017477.1:1672500-1972500 GCF_001761365.1 Polaribacter vadi
AACATTTATAAATAAATATATTTTGAAACTATATATAACATGTTAAAATCTCACAAAAAAAAACTCTATGAAGGAAATTCGAAATTAATAACTATATTCTTCAAACTATTAATGAAGCTAAACACATGTTTTTTTTTACAAATTGATTAGTGATCAATACTATTTTTAAAAATTAATTTAAATTCATTTACTAACTCAATATATAGTTATAAAATATGCTTTTCGATTAAATGTAAGAGAATCTCAATCAATTTCTGTTTTCGATTCCAAGCATAAAAAAGTAGACACGAATTAAGTACACATATATATTGTGTGAAATATTGTTTTCTAATATCTTTGCCACCTCAAATTAAATAGATTAAATGATTAATATTACTTTACCTGACGGAACTATTAAAGAGTTTGAAATAAATAGCACACCTATTGATGTTGCTAAAAGCATTAGTGAAGGTTTTGCTAGAAACGTTATTTCTGCAAGTTTTAACGGAAAAACTATCGAAACCACTACCTCACTAGCCACGGATGGATCGCTAATTTTATATACATTTAATGATGATGATGGTAAAAAAGCCTTTTGGCATTCTTCTGCTCACGTTTTAGCTGAAGCAATTTTAAGTTTTTATCCAAAGGCAAAACTAACTATTGGACCTGCAATTGATAACGGCTTTTATTATGATGTAGATTTGGGTGATGATGTTATTTCTGATAAAGATTTTCCAGCTATTGAAAAGAAATTTTTAGAAATTGCTCGTGGAAAACATGAATTTTCTATTCGATCTGTTTCTAAAGCTGATGCTTTGTCATTATATAAAGAAGAAAATAACGAATATAAAGTTGAGTTAATTGAAAACTTAACAGATGGTGAAATCACTTTTTGTGATCATAGTAATTTTACTGATTTATGTAGAGGAGGGCATATTCCTAACACAGGAATTATTAAGGCAATTAAAATAATGAGTGTTGCTGGCGCTTATTGGAGAGGAGATGAGAAAAACAATCAGTTAACGCGTGTTTATGGAATTAGTTTTCCAAAACAAAAAATGCTAACTGAATACTTAGAGTTATTAGAAGAAGCTAAAAAAAGAGACCATAGAAAGTTAGGGAAAGAACTAGAGTTATTTACTTTTTCTCAAAAAGTTGGTGCTGGTTTACCTTTATGGTTACCAAAAGGAGCTGCTTTACGTGCTAGATTAGAAGATTTCTTAAAAGCTGCTCAGAAAAAAGCAGGGTACGAAATGGTTATGACACCTCATATTGGTCAAAAGGAACTTTATGTTACTTCTGGACATTATGAAAAATATGGTGCTGATAGTTTTCAATCGATAAAAACTCCGAAAATGGATGAGGAGTTTTTATTAAAACCTATGAATTGCCCTCACCATTGTGAAGTTTACAACTTTAAACCTTATTCTTATAAAGATTTACCAAAACGTTTTGCAGAATTTGGAACCGTTTATAGATATGAACAAAGTGGAGAACTACATGGTTTAACTCGTGTACGAGGTTTTACACAAGATGATGCTCATATTTTCTGTACACCAGAACAATTAGATCAAGAATTTAAAGATGTAATTGATTTAGTCTTGTATGTTTTTGGTTCTTTAGGTTTTGAAGATTTTACAGCACAAGTTTCTATTAGAGATAAAAGTAACCCAGATAAGTATATAGGAGATACAGCAACTTGGGAAATTGCTGAACAAGCAATTATAAATGCTGCTACTGATAAAGGTTTAAAATTTGTGATCGAAGAAGGTGAAGCCGCCTTTTATGGTCCAAAATTAGACTTTATGGTGAAGGATGCTTTAGGCAGAAGTTGGCAACTTGGAACGATTCAGGTAGATTATAACCTACCAAAACGTTTCGATTTAACCTATACAGGTTCAGATAATCAATCTCATAGACCAGTAATGATTCATAGAGCGCCATTTGGTTCTATGGAACGTTTTATAGCGGTTTTACTGGAGCATACAGGTGGAAATTTCCCACTTTGGCTAACTCCAGATCAAGTTATCTTATTGCCAATCAGTGATAAATATCAAAAATATAGCGAAAAAGTTTTAGAATCGTTAGAAAATTCCGAAATTCGCGCCCTCGTAGATGACAGAAGTGAAAAAACTGGACGTAAAATACGAGATGCAGAAGTTAACAAAATCCCATTTATGATTATTGTTGGCGAAAAGGAAGAGCAAGATGGCACAGTTTCTGTAAGGAAACATGGTGAAGGAGATTTAGGTACTTTTACAATTGAAGAATTTATATCAATAATAAAAGCCGAAGAAAGTAAAACATTGAAGAAATTTTAAGTAAATTTGAATTTCATTACACAATATAGAGATTGATAAAACAATCATAAGTTAAATTTAAAAATTATAAGTCATAGCAATACGTAGAAGTAGGTCAAGAAGACCATTAAGAGTAATCAAAGAAGATCAACATAGGATTAATGAGAAAATAAAATATGTTGACGAAGTTCGTCTTGTGGGCGATAATGTAGAAGTTGGTGTGTATCCTTTAGCGAAAGCAAAAGAAATTGCCAAAGAACAAGAATTAGATTTGGTTGAAATTTCACCCAAAGCAAAACCTCCTGTTTGTAAGATTATCGATTATAAGAAATTTTTATACGAGCAAAAGAAACGTGAAAAAGTTCTAAAATCGAAAGCCACTAAGGTTACTATTAAAGAGATTCGTTTTGGACCACAGACTGATGAGCATGATTATGAATTCAAAAAGAAGCATGCTGTTAAGTTTTTACAAGATGGTGCTAAATTAAAAGCATTTGTATTCTTTAAAGGACGTTCTATTATATTTAAAGAACAAGGACAAATTTTATTATTAAAATTAGCCCAAGAATTAGAAGAATATGGTAAAGTGGAACAGTTACCAAAATTGGAAGGTAAACGTATGATTATGTTTATTGCTCCAAAGAAATTGAAATAAATTCAGTTTTAAAGTTACAAAGTCTAAACGTTTTAAACTTAGTTTTTTATAGCTAATTTTAAAACTTTACAACTTTATAATCTTTACAACTCATAATAATAAGCAAGTTAAAAACGAAGGAGAAATGCCTAAAATGAAAACAAAATCTAGCGCCAAAAAACGATTTAAAGTTACTGGTACTGGGAAAATCAAAAGAAAGCACGCGTTTAAAAGTCATATCTTAACAAAGAAGTCTAAAAAACGTAAATTAAAGTTAACTCACCATACTTTAGTAGATAAAGCAGATGAGCCTAACGTTAAGCTAATGCTAAACTTAAAATAAGTTTAAGCTTTAAGGGAATTTAATTATTAACCATGGAGTTTGGCTCAAAAAGAATTCAAAATTTAAACATATAAACTTTTGAATCGCCAACTACAAAACACATTGAAATTATGCCAAGATCAGTAAATTCAGTAGCCTCAAGAAAAAGAAGAAAAAAAATCTTGAAGGCAGCAAAAGGTTACTTTGGACGTAGAAAAAACGTTTATACAGTAGCAAAAAATGCGGTTGAAAAAGGTATGCTTTATGCATATAGAGACCGTAAAAACAATAAGAGAAACTTCCGTTCTTTATGGATTATGCGTATTAACGCAGCAGCTCGTTTAAATGGAATGTCTTATTCTCAATTTATGGGGAAAGTTAAAGCTAATAACATCGATTTAAACCGAAAGGTTTTAGCTGATTTAGCTGTAAACAACCCAAACGCTTTTAAGGCAGTTGTAGAAAAAATAAAATAAATATAAATTACTTGCTTATAATTAAAACCCAAACGTAAAGTTTGGGTTTTTTTCATAAATTTACATTATTAAAAACACTATAATGAAATCTAAAATATTATTACTTCTTTTTTTAGCTATCAGTTTATCAAACTTTTCTCAAGAATCAGAACCAGAACCAGAACCACAAGTTGTGGAAGAAGACAACTCATTAGAAGGGCAATTTGATAAAATTTACAGAATATCTACCACGTACCAAGTTTACAAAGTAATTGGAAAGGATAAATATTTAGAATTGAAAAAAAACGTATTAGATTCTTTAAAGGATGCCAAAAATTTAATCTCTGAAAAGGAAAGTCTTTTAAAAGCCGAAAGAGATAATATTAAAGGTACTAAAGATTTATTATTAAAAACGCAATCAGAACTAGAAGCCTCTAAAAAGAATGAAAACTCAATCTCTTTATTTGGAACTGAACTAAGCAAAACTAATTATAACCTTTTACTTTGGAGTATAATTATTGTTTCTCTTTTAGCATTATTCTACTTTATATTTAAGTTTTCACAAAGTAATGTTCTTACTAAAGAGGCTCAAAACAATTTGCTTGATGTTGAACAAGAATTCGAAGAGCATAGAAAAAAATCTTTAGAAAGAGAACAAAAATTAAGAAGACAACTTCAAGACGAAGTGAACAAATTAAGAAATAGCTAAGTTAAAAATAGCTATTTCAAACAATTAAAGATTTAATAAATTCATTGCAAAATCTAGATTTCACTAACAATATTTCAAAAAAAAAACCTTTAACCAATAATTATTAAGAGTTTCATAATAATATTTATATATAATTAAATGAATCACATTTTTTAGTCCATTAAAGAGTATTTTCTTATCTTTTCATTTTAAAAGAATAACTACTTTAAATTTACTAAAAAATTATGAAAACCCTTTTTTATACTAGAGAATTTCCTCCTTACGTTTATGGAGGTGCAGGTGTTCATGTAGAATACCTAGCAGAAGAGCTCTCTAAACTGATGGATGTTGAAGTTCGTTGTTTTGGAGATCAAGATTCGAAAGAAGGGAATTTAAGTGTTAAAGGTTTTCCTTACGAAGATGAAACTTTTAAAAATGCTGATGATAAACTTAAAGCAGTATTCCAAACTTTAAGTACAGGTTTACACATGAACGCAGATGTAATTGATGCAGATGTAGTTCATTGCCATACTTGGTATGCTCACTTTGCAGGAATTATGGCAAAGCTTTGTTATGGTGTTCCATTAGTAATTACCACACATTCTTTAGAACCTTTAAGACCTTGGAAACGCGAACAATTAGGACGTGGTTATGATGCGTCTTCTTGGATAGAAAAAACAGCCATTGAAATGGCAGATGCACTTATTGCTGTTTCAGAAGAAACCAAAGAAGATGTCTTAAAACATTTTAATGTTGATGAAAGCAAAGTAAAAGTAATTTACAATGGCATCAACCTTCAACAATATATAACTACTACAGATTCATCAACTTTAGATGAATATAAAATTGATAAAACAAAACCTTATGTTCTTTTTGTAGGCAGAATAACCAGACAAAAAGGGATTATTCATTTGGTAAATGCTATCAAATATATAGATCCAGATACACAAATTGTTTTATGTGCAGGTGCTCCAGATACCAAAGAAATTGGTAAAGAAATGGAAGTTGCTGTACATGAGGTTCAAAAAACGCGTAACAATGTTATTTGGATTGATAAAATGGTCACTAAAAAAGAAATCATCGAATTATATTCTCATGCAGCTGTTTTTTGTTGCCCATCAATTTACGAACCTTTTGGCATTATAAATATTGAAGCAATGGCTTGTGATACAGCTGTTGTTGCAAGTGCTGTTGGTGGTATTAAAGAAGTGGTTGTGCATAATGAAACTGGTATTTTAGTGCCAGTTGAACAACAAAAAGAAGCTCCTTTTGAACCTATTGATCCAGATAAATTTGCTAGAGATTTAGCGAATGGAATTAATAAAGTTATTGCTGACCCAGTTTTGAGAAAATCCATGGCAAAAAAAGGGAGAAAAAGAGTTGAAGAACATTTTGATTGGATTGCAATTGCTAAACAAGTTGAAGAATTATACAAATCATTAAAAAAATAATACTATGATCAATAATAAAGTATTAGGAATAATATTAGGAGGAGGACAAGGTTCAAGACTATATCCTCTAACCAAAGATAGGTCTAAACCTGCTGTACCAATTGCTGGTAAGTACAGATTGGTAGATATACCCATTTCTAATTGTATAAATTCTGACATTAAAAGAATGTATGTGTTAACGCAGTTTAATTCTGCTTCTTTAAATGCACATATTAAAAATACCTATCATTTTAGTTTTTTTAGTTCTGCTTTTGTAGATGTTTTAGCTGCAGAACAAACCATTAATAGTGATGAGTGGTTTCAAGGAACTGCAGATGCTGTAAGACAAAGTATGCATCATTTTTTACAGAATGATTTTGAATATGCATTAATTCTTTCTGGAGATCAATTATATCAAATGGATTTTAATGATATGATTAAAAAACATGAAGAAAGTGGTGCAGAAATTACAATTGCAACGTATCCTGTAAACGCAAAAGATGCCACCTCTTTTGGATTATTAAAAACAAATGACGAAAATATTATTACCTCTTTTATAGAAAAACCAGGAGAAGAATTATTACCAAATTGGACATCTGATGTGGGTGAAGAAATGGATAAACAAGGAAGACACTATTTAGCTTCTATGGGTATTTATATTTTTAATAGAAATTTATTAAAAAAATTAATGGATAATCCTGATACCAACGATTTTGGTAAAGAAATTATTCCTCAAGCCATAGAAAACCACAAAACGTTAAGCTATCAATATGAAGGATATTGGACCGATATTGGAAATATAGACTCTTTCTTTGAAGCAAATTTAGGATTAACAGATGATGTTCCTCAATTTAATTTATATGATAGTAATGGAATTTATACACGACCTAGAATATTACCTACTTCAAAAATATCTGGTACCATTTTAAATAAAGCTGTTATTGGTGATGGTTGCATCATTCACGCAGAAAAAATTGACAGATGTGTTATTGGTATTCGTTCAAGAATTGGTAAAAATTCACTTATATCTAATACGTATATGATGGGTAATGATTCTTATGAATCTTTAAAAGATGTTGCAGACAATAAAATTGATATTATGATGGGTATTGGAGATCGATGCTATATTCATAATTGTATTGTAGATAAAAACTGTAGAATTGGAGATGATGTTAGAATTAATGGTGGCAGACATATAGACAATATTGAAACAGACACTTACCTAGTAAAAGATGGTATTGTAGTGATTAAAAAAGATGCTACAATTACTAAAGGAACTATCATAGGATAAAACAAAACGTATTTTTTTATTAAAACGAATTAAACTGAATGCAAAACCAAAGTAGAATTGTTATAGAAAATATTGCTCCTCAAATAAATCAAGGAACTGTATTTATAAAACGCGTTGTAAATGAAATTGTAAATGTAACTGCAGATGTTTTAGTGGATGGACATGATGTATTACAAGCAAGTTTACTATACAAACATGAATCAGAAAAAAAATGGTCGGAAATTAGAATGCAACCAACTTCTAATGATGGTTATATTGCAAGTTTTCAGACGACAAAACAAGGTTTTTATGCCTATAAAATTGAAGGTTGGGTAGATTATGCTTTAAACTGGCAACATGGAATTGGTCGTAAAATTGACGATCATCAACATGTAAGCTCAGAGTTATTAGAAGGTTCAGAATTAATTACAGCAATTTTAAAAAAAGTTAATAAAGATGATAAAGCATATTTAACGCATCTTATTAAAATTTTTAAAACGAAAGATGCCTATAATGAAGCTATAAGAGAAGCAACTTCTGAAAGGTTAACTCATATTTTAGAAAGTAATCCTGAGAAATTTTTAACACAAAACTCAAATGAATTTGCTGTTTATGTTGATAGATTAAAGGCAAGGTTTTCTACTTGGTACGAATTTTTTCCACGTTCAGCTTCAAAAACAGAAGGTATACATGGTACATTTAACGATTGCCACAGATTGTTGCCAAGAATTGCACAAATGGGTTTTGACACTTTGTACTTTCCTCCTATTCATCCTATTGGAGAAGTAAACAGAAAAGGGAAAAACAATACTACAGTTGCACAAGAAGGAGATGTTGGCTCAACTTGGGGAATTGGTTCAAAACATGGAGGTCATAAAGATATTCATCCAGAATTGGGTTCTTTAGATGATTTTAAAAACCTAGTTTCAGAAGCAAAAAAGCAAGGAATTGAAGTGGCTATGGATTACGCATTGCAAGCAGCTCCAGATCATCCTTGGGTAAAAGAACATCCAGATTGGTTTAAATGGAGACCAGATGGAACTGTACAGTATGCTGAAAATCCACCGAAAAAATACCAAGATATTTTACCTATTTATTGGGAAACAAAAGATTACAAAAATCTTTGGCAAGAGTGTTTAGATACTTTTTTATATTGGATTGATTGTGGAATTAACGTTTTTAGAGTTGATAATCCTCATACAAAACCTTACTACTTTTGGGGTTGGGTAATTGCCGAAATTAAAAAACAACACCCAGATGTGTTGTTTTTAGCAGAAGCCTTTACAAGACCAAAAGTAATGCAACAATTAGCAAAACAAGGCTACACACAATCCTATACGTATTTTACTTGGCGAGATTCTAAACACGAATTAATTGAGTATATGAACGATTTGACAAAAACGAATCAACGTGAATATATGAGACCTAATTTTTGGCCAAACACGCCAGATATTAATCCTTATCATTTACAAGGTGCTCCAGAAAGTAAGTATTTACAACGTTATGCTTTAGCAGCAACATTATCATCTAATATAGGAATTTACGGACCTGTTTTTGAGCAAATGATCGATACTCCAATTGTAGGAAAAGAGGAATATTACATGTCAGAAAAATTCCAATTATGCAATTATGATTGGTTTAAAGAGAATAAAGTTACTCATTTAATTTCGAAAATAAATCAAATCAGAAAAGAAAACGAATCGTATCAACAAACCAATAACATTCAATTTTTAGAAACTGGTAATGAGCAAATCATTGCTTTTTATAAATGGAATGATGAAAGAACCAATGAAACGTTAACAGTTATAAGTTTAGATGCTTATCATTCGCAAGCTGGTTCAGTTCAATTACCACTAAATGAATTACGAGTTTCTCATGAATATAAAATAGAAGTGGTCGATTTAATTACACGAAATTCTTACAATTGGTATAATGAATGGAATTATGTAGAGTTACACACAACTTTACCTTTTCATATTTTTAAAATCAATAAATAAAGAATGACTCAAGAAACATTTACAGATTCTGATATTGCTATGTTTTCATCTCCCAAAAGTTGGAAAGAGTTAATAGAGGATAAAGAATTTGTAAATGTATTTTAGTTTATTTATTTCTTTTGAATGCTTATTAGATAAAGCAAATTACGAGTTAGGGTACGAACAAAATTCAAGGCCTAAATGGACAATTATTCCTTTAAAAGGAATTGCAAACATTATGAATTCATAAATTTATGGCACAAACAATAGCACACAGTCTTTTTACAGAATTTGATATTAATTTATTTAAAGGAGGAAAACATTATCGTTTATACGAAAAATTTGGTTCGCACATTATCACTGTAGATGGTGTTAAAGGAACCTATTTTGCTGTTTGGGCTCCAAGTGCAAAATCAGTATCCGTAATTGGCGATTTTAATTTTTGGTTAGAAGGCGAACATCATTTAAATGTACGTTGGGATGGAAGTGGTATTTGGGAAGGTTTTATTCCTGAAGTTACAAAAGGCGCTATTTATAAATATAAAATACGTAATTCTAGCAATAACGTAACTACAGAAAAAGCAGATCCTTTTGCAAGAAGATGCGAACATCCTCCAAAAACAGCTTCACAAGTTTGGGAAGATGATTATAAATGGACCGATAAAAAATGGATGAAAAACAGAAAGAAAAATAATGCGTTAGATGCGCCTTATGCTGTGTATGAAGTTCATTTAGGTTCTTGGAAAAAACAAATTGAAGAAAATAGGTTTTTAAGTTATAGAGAATTAGCAGACGATTTAGTGAAGTATGTAAAAGACATGAATTTTACACATGTAGAATTTATGCCAATCATGGAATATCCTTATGACCCAAGTTGGGGATATCAATTAACAGGATATTTTGCACCAACATCTCGTTTTGGATATCCAGATGATTTTAAATTTTTGGTTGATAAATTTCACGAAGCTAGCATTGGAGTTTTATTAGATTGGGTTCCATCGCATTTTCCTTCAGACGATCATGGTTTAGGATTTTTTGATGGCTCACATTTATATGAACATCCAGACAGACGAAAGGGATATCACCAAGATTGGAAAAGTTTAATTTTTAATTATGGTAGAAACGAAATAAAAGCATTTTTAATTAGTAATGCCATTTTTTGGTTAGATCAATATCATGCAGATGGTTTAAGAGTAGATGCTGTAGCATCGATGTTATTTTTAGATTATTCTAGAGAAGATGGTGAATGGGAACCAAATATGTTTGGAGGAAATGAATATTTAGAAGCCATCGATTTTATCAAAGAAATGAATGCTGCTGTATATGAATCTTTTCCTGATGTGCAAACTATTGCAGAAGAATCTACTTCTTTTCCAAAAGTTTCTAGACCCATTTACGATGGTGGTTTAGGTTTTGGCATGAAATGGATGATGGGTTGGATGCATGATACTCTTGGGTATTTTCAGAAAGAAACTATTTATAGAAAACATCATCAAAATGAATTAACTTTTGGTTTAAATTACGCATTTTCAGAGAATTTTATGTTGCCACTTTCTCATGATGAAGTTGTGTATGGTAAAAAATCGATTGTTGATAAAATGCCTGGTGATGAATGGCAAAAGTTCGCAAACTTGCGTTTATTATATAGTTTTATGTACACACATCCAGGAACTAAATTATTGTTTCAAGGAAGTGAGTTTGGACAAACATCTGAATGGAATTTTAATGGAAGTTTAGATTGGCATCTTTTGCAGTATGATGTTCATAAAGGTGCACAAAGTTTGGTCAAAGATTTAAATAAATTTTACAGCAAAGAACCAGCTTTATATCAAAAACAATTTTCTCATGAAGGTTTTGAGTGGATAGATCATGGAGATCATCAAAACTGTGTTATGACGTATATTAGAAAAGGTGAAAATGAAAAAGATAATATAATTATTATTCTAAATTTAACACCAGTTCCAAGAGAAAACTACAGAATTGGCTTGCCAAAAGCAGGAACTTTAAAAGAAGTTTTTAATAGTGATGATCAAAAATATTACGGAACAAGTAATTATAAAAACACCAAATTAACATCCGAAGAAAAAGAATGGAACAATAGAGAACATTCTGTTGAATTAAATTTACCTCCTTTAGGAATGTTAGCTTTTAAATTTAAATAATAACACATATTTTCTTACAAGGAAAAGTTTTTCCTTGTAAGAAATTAGTAATAAAAAGGTATTATTTTTTTATACTTCACAAAAAATAAGTTACTTTTTAAGACTTCAAAAATTCTTTTACCAATCATTAAAAGAAATCCTATTTAATTAATTTTTAAATAAATAAGCAATATTTTTGTAGTTGAAATTAAAATACTCGTAACATTTTCAATATATATAAATTGATAAATTCTACGATTATACACCTTAAATAAACAACCAAAATTTATGATTGTTAATACTGAATTAGAACAAAAAGGGAATTTATTCCCAACAGAAATAGTTAATTATAGAAAAGACGTAGATACTTTATATTTTACCACTAAAAATAATGTTGTTTTACAAGTAACTGTTGTTAGAGATAGTGTTATTCGTTTTCGATACGCAACTTCAGGAAAATTTGAAAACGACTTTTCTTATGGAGTTACCATTCATGCATCAAGAGGATATAGCTTCTTAAAAGTAAATGAAGAAGAAACACATTATGTTATTAAGACATCAAAATTAATCTGTAAAGTAGAAAAATCAAGTTTACAAGTTAGTTTATATGATGCTATTGATAATAAATTAATTAATGAAGATGAAATTGGTTTTCATTGGGAAGAAAGCTATGAATTTGGTGGAGACATCGTAAAAATGAGTAAAACTTGCCAAAAGGCAGAAAGCTTTTATGGTTTAGGAGATAAGCCTGTAGAAGTGAATATGAAAGGAAAACGTTTTGAAAACTGGGCAACAGACTCGTATGCCTTTGGTAAAAATACAGATCCTATTTATAAGGCGATTCCTTTTTATACAGCCATTCAGAATAATAAATCTTATGGTATTTTCTTTGATAATACCTTTAAAACTTCTTTCGATTTTGCTCATGAAAGAAGAAATGTAACTAGTTTTTGGGCACAAGGTGGTGAAATGAATTACTATTTCATTTACGGGCCAAAAATGGAAGATGTTGTTAAAAATTATACAGATTTAACAGGAAAACCTCACAATATGCCTCCACTTTGGGCTTTAGGTTTTCATCAATGTAAATGGAGTTATTATCCAGAAAGTAATGTAAAAGAAGTTACTAGAACGTTTAGAGATTTACAAATTCCTTGTGATGCTATCTATTTAGATATCGATTATATGGATGGTTTTAGATGTTTTACTTGGGATAAAAATTATTTTCCTGACCCAAAAAGAATGGTTCAAGAATTAGAAGACGATGGTTTTAAAACTGTGGTTATTATAGATCCAGGAATTAAAATTGATTTAGAATATGATGTTTTTAAAGAAGCATTAGATAAAGATTATTTCTGTAAACGTGCAGATGGCCCATATATGAAAGGTAAAGTTTGGCCTGGAGAATGTTATTTTCCAGATTATACAAAACCAGAAGTTAGAGAATGGTGGTCTGGTTTATTTAAAGAATTAATTGAAGATATTGGTGTAAAAGGTGTATGGAATGATATGAATGAGCCAGCTGTAATGGATGTTCCTAACAAATCTTTTCCAGATGACGTTCGTCATGATTATGATGGCAATCCTTGTTCTCATAGAAAAGCACATAACATTTATGGAACGCAAATGGCACGTTCAACCTATCATGGTTTAAAGAAATATGCGTATCCAAAAAGACCTTTTGTAATTACAAGATCTGCATATTCTGGAGCACAAAGATATACCTCAACTTGGTTTGGAGATAATGTTGCAACTTGGGAGCATTTAGCCATTGCAAATAATCAAGCCCAAAGAATGGCAATGTCTGGTTTTTCTTTTGCAGGATCTGATATTGGTGGTTTTGCAGAACAACCTCAAGGAGAATTATTCGCAAGATGGATTCAATTAGGTGTTTTTCACGCTTTTTGTAGAGTGCATTCTTCTGGAGATCATGGAGATCAAGAACCTTGGGTTTTTGGAGAAGAAATTACAGATATCGTAAGAAAATTCGTAGAATTAAGATATCAATTATTACCTTATTTATACACTGCTTTTTGGAATCATATTAATAATGGAACTCCAATTTTAAAGTCTTTGGTTTTATTTGATCAAGAAGATGTACATACACATTATAGAAGTGATGAGTTTGTGTATGGTGACCATATTTTAGTTTGCCCAATTCAAGAGCCAAATGCTAAAGGAAGAAGAATGTATATTCCTAGAGGTAATTGGTATAACCTTTGGACAGATGAAGTTGTAGAAGGTGGAAAAGAAATGTGGGTAGATGCTGAACTAGATAGCATGCCAATTTTTATTAAAGAAGGTGCAGTTATTCCTAAATATCCAGTACAACAATATGTTGGCGAAAAAGATTTTGATGAAGTTACTTTAGATGTTTATTATAAATTAGGTAAAGAAAAATCTGAATTATATGATGATGCTCATGATGGCTATGATTATAAAAAAGGTAGATATAGTTTACGTAACTTTAAATTAACAGGTAAAAAGAAAGAATTTATATTACAACAATTCAAAGAAGGTACATACAGTGCACCTTATACTAAATTCAAAATTGTATTACATAATTTGCCTTTTTCTATTACATCTATTCAAATTGATAATGTAGAAGTTGAATTAGATAAGTCTAATTCAAATACATCTCAATGTATAACTGTAGATAAAGAATTTACAGAATTACATTTATTTGGTAAATAAATAATATAAAAATGTTTTAATATTCAAAGAGCCTTTCTATTATAGAAAGGCTCTTTTATTTTAGAAAATAATTTAAAATTGATTATTTTAAATTTATTGATATTATTAGTTTAATTATTTGCTCTTACTTTTTAGTTTTTTACTGTCTTTACCAGACTTATATGCTAAGGCTAATAAAGCAACTTCTACTAAAAGTAGTGCTATTTTTAATTTTTTATTTTTACTTACTGCAGCTGTTAAGCCTAATATTTTTGTAGCAATCATAATGTTTAGTTTTTGTTTACTCAAAGATATTATAGAATCAATCATTAAATTAGTTCAAACCATTTAAAGAGTAACTCAAATAATTTAGACTTAAATTTTAAGTTATTAAAAAGCTAACATAAAAAAATCCAGCTTAAAAGCTGGATTTCTATAATTATTTCATCATTTGAAGATTATTCACTTCTAAATTTGTAAGCTCTCTCCATCTTCCTCTTGGTAAGTTTTTCTTAGTTAATTCAGCAAAAATAACTCTATCTAGTTTATTTACTTTGTAACCTACGTGTTCAAATATTTTACGAACAATTCTATTTCTACCAGAATGAATTTCGATACCAATTTCAGTTTTTGGCTCTCCATTAACATAAGAAACTGCATCAATAAATACTTTTTTACCTTCAATAACAACTTCTCCTCGTAATTTTTCTAAATCTCTTAATTCTAATTTCTTATCTAGAGAAGCGTGGTATAATTTACGAACATTATGTTTTGGATGTGTTAACTTTTTAGCTAAATCGCCATCATTAGTAAATAATAATAAACCAGTTGTGTTTCTATCTAAACGTCCAACAGGATAAATACGTTCTTTAGATGCATTGGCAATCAGCTCCATAACAGTTTTTCGACCACGATCATCTTCCATGGTTGTAATATAGTTTTTAGGCTTATTTAACAACACATATTTCTTTTGTTCAGGTGTAATTGAAGTTCCATCAAATTGAACAATATCATCAGGTTGCACTTTGTAACCCATTTCTGTAACCAACTTTCCATTTACTTGCACACTACCATGCTCTATATAAGTATCTGCTTCTCTACGTGAGCAAATTCCAGAATTGGCAATGTATTTATTTAAACGAATTCCTGAAGTTTCATCAGAAGTTTTATTGGGAGTTATTTTTTTGAATTCCTTTTTTACAGTTTTCTTGTCTAAAGGTTTTCTACTAAGCGGTTTTTTGCTTTGTGGCTTTCTGCTTAAAGGTGTACTTTTTTTACCATCTTGTCGTCTTCTCGACGAGTTTTTATTTGATTCCATTATAATAAATTTTTGCAAAGGTACTCAAATTGCAAATTAATTCAATCTCTCAATTACTTTTTCTAATAATAAAGATGTATCAATAAAAACAAGACAAAAAACACCTATTAAAAGTAGTATTTTTAATACGTTATGTAAAAATCGGTATTGGTTTCTTTCTGTTGATTTCCAAAGATAAAAAGCCAGAAATAATAAAGAAACTATTGCAAAGTAAAAATAATACTTCATATAACTTAATGCTGGATATTGAAACAGAAAAAAAATTGGAATTAAAGTTAAAAATAATAATAAAATAGAAAGTTGTTTTGTCTTTTTCTCACCATACACAATAGGAAATGTATCATAATTGTTGGCAATTGCACCTTTCATATTCTGTAAATCTTTGATTAATTCTCGAACCATAATCACTAGAAAAAGAAAAATAGCGTGGATAAAAATAATATCTGAAAAGTTTTTGTAATACACAAAAATAACAAAGAAAGGCATTAACGTTAATGAAGTTGCAGAAATTAGCCCCGTAAATGGATATTTTTTTAACTTATGAGAATAGAACCAAATACCAAAAATATACACTGCAAAAAACAAACCTGCTTTCCAAGAAACAAAAAAACCAAAAAGAAAGCCGACAAAATTCAGAAAAAAGTAAAGCCTTAATTTTGTTTCTTGACGCACATAATTATCCAAACCTGTTTTTAAAGGTCTGTTAATTCTATCTACTTTATCATCATAAAAATTATTGATAATATAACCAGCTGCAACCACACAAACAGTTGCTAGTACAATATAATGTAGATGAAGATCAAAAATTACGTGAGAAATTGATTTTTCTGGAGAAAATATAAAAATCGATGCCAAATACTGAGCAAAGATTAAAACAAGAATGTTATAACCTCTAACAACAGATATTAGACTAAATGCTTTTTTAAGAAACGTCTTCATTTGTGGGAAGAACTAGTAAGAGAGATTTGTTAGAATCTATAGACCAACTCTAATTTATAATCTTTTAAACTTTCTTGTGCTTTTTTATAATTTTCAGTAAATCCTAAAATATAACCTCCACCTCCAGAACCACAAAGCTTTAAATAATAATCGTTAGTTGCAATTCCATTTTCCCAAACTTTATGAAAAGCATCAGGAATCATTGGTTTAAAATTCTTTAGAACAACTTTTGATAAACTTTTTACGTTACCAAATAAAGATTTTACATCACCTTGAAGAAAATTTTCTATACAAGCATCTGTGTGTAAAGCAAATTCTTCGCTAATCATTTTTCTAAAACCTTCGTTTTTCATCTTATTCATAAAGATGTTTACCATAGGTTCTGTTTCACCAACTTGTTCAGAATCTAATAAAAAAACAGCTCCTTTTCCCTTTTTTTGAGACGGAATTCCTGCAGGTTCTATATTTTCTTTAGAGTTGATTAAAATTGGTAAACTTAAATAAGAATTTAAAGGATCTAAACCAGAACTTTTTCCGTGAAAAAAAGATTCCATTAAAGAGAATATTTCCTTTAATTTCAATAATTTTTCTCTAGTTAAATTCTCTAAAACTGTAATTTTATCATCAGCATAATTATCATAGATAGATGCTACCAAAGCTCCAGAACTTCCAACTCCATATCCTTGTGGAATAGAAGAATCGAAATACATTCCGTTTTCTAAATCTTTTTTAAAAGCCTCTAAATTAAAAGAAACCACATCTGAATTTAAACTAGCAATATGATTGTAAAATTTATATAAATTTTCGTTGGATTTTTTTGAAATCCCTTCTAAATTTTTTGAAGTTTTTAAAGCGCCTCTATACGCATTAAATGGAATTGCTAAACCTTTAGAATCTTTGATAATTCCATATTCTCCAAACAATAGGATTTTAGCGTAAAAAAGTGGTCCTTTCATTTTCTTTTTCAATATATATAACAAAAATACGAATAAATAATTAATTGGTAATTTGTAGTGAATGCTTTTGCTTTATTTTATTAAAAAGTTTAACTAAAATAGGTTCTCTAAAAAAGTTAATCGTTTTTATAAAAAGTTTTCCAGACACCAACTTTTTCACCATTTTCATATTTGCCTTTCTCTTTTATTTTTCCGTTTTTATAATACGTTTTCCAAATACCATCTTTTTCATTATTATGGTATCTACCAACAGTCATTAATTCTCCAGTTTCATAATACATCGAAAATGCACCTTCAGCTTTCCCTTTTATGGACGATACTTCTTTAGCTTTTTTACCAGAAATATAATAATCAATTATCCATTCTTGTTTCGTTTTTTTTGATGAAATTGAACGATAATATACCGCATTTTCTTTGTCTGTTATATTCCAGTTTGCATCAAAATAAACTTTTCCTTGTGCTTTTGTAGCAAAAGAAAAGAGCATACAGATACCTATAATAAAACCTATTTTTTTCATAATATTATGTATTAAAACTGTTTTGCACCAAAACCAACTTGATCACAAATATATTGATTATTATCACAATAAACAGCTAACTCACTATCTATAAACTTTTTAACACTTTGTTTTTCATTCTCTGGAAACAAAACATGCACATTAGCACCAGCATCTAAAGTAAAACAAATATTACTATTTTTTTCTTGGCGATATTCCCAAATTCTGTTGATAATTTCCAACGTGTTTGGTTTCATCAAAATAAAATAGGGATTGCTTGTTAACATCATTGCATGCAAAGTTAATGCTTCACTTTCTACTAAATTGATAAATTCTTTGACGTTCCCTTCTTGCAAAATTGTAGACATTTTTGCCAAATTTTCATTGGCTTGCAAAAATCTGTTTTCGGCAAAAGGATGATTGATCATTAAGTTATGACCAATGGTGCTTGAAACTTGTTTTTCACCTTTATCAACCAATAAAATTACATCTTGATAGTTTTCGAAAATAGAATCTACTTGATAAGGAAATTTTATACCAAATAAATCTGAACTTCCTTTAATTTCTGGATGATTTCCCCAAACAACTAAAGGGCCTTCTATACTTCTACTTGCAGAACCTGAACCTAATCTTGCTAAAAAAGAGGCTTTTTTGTTGATGAATTCTGCTGATAAATTCGTTGAAATTTCATTTTCCAAGCTCATTAAACATCTTGCAATGGCAGACAAACCACTTGCAGAAGAGGCAATTCCACTAGAATGTGGAAAAGAATTCTCTGAATAAATCGTCATTTTGTACTCATAAATATATGGACAATAATCTTGAACGCGTTTAAAAAATTCTGCAATTTTAGGTTTGAATTCTTCTTTTTGTTTTCCTTCAAAAAACAAATCGAATGCTACAGTTTTAGATGCTGAAACAAGTTCAGCATTCGATTTTCTTTGAAAATCGATACTAGTATTTGTATGACAATTGTTTAGCGTAAAACTAATCGAAGCATTTTTTGGAATTTGAGGATTGCTTTTTCCCCAATATTTTACCAAAGCAATATTACTTGGTGTCTGCCATTTAAATGTAGCTTTATCAATATATTTTAATGCCGATTTTACTAAAAACTGATCTGTATTCAAGGTCTAAATATTTAAAAACAAAGATAAAGTTAAAACTATACTTCTGCTAATTTTTGCAAAACGGATTCTTTATAACTTCTACTAATTGGTAATGCTTTTTGATTAATTTCTATAAATTCGTTTGTGTAAGAATCTATTTTTTTAAACGATATTATAAACGATCTATGAATTCTGATAAACTTTTTAGCCGGTAATTTTTCTTGTAAACTACTGATGGTTTCTCGAATAACAGTTGTTTTTTCTGTAGTAAAAATTTTAACGTAATCACTTAAACTTTCAATATATAAAATACTATTAAAATCAATTTTTACCATTTTTCTATCTGCTCTTACAAACATAAAATCATTATCATTTTTTATGATTTCTGGTGTTGAAACTTTTTGAACTGCCTCCAAAAAACGATCAAAAGAAATTGGTTTTAATAAATAATCAACCACATTTAAATTAAAACCATCTACTGCATAATCTCTATAAGCTGTTGTAAAAATTATTTGTCCTTTACTGTTGATGATTTTTGCCAAACTTAAACCGTTAATTTCTGGCATATTAATGTCTAAAAAAAACAAATCAGCCTTATGATCTTGCATAAATACAATTGCTTCAGAAGCGTTTTTACAGCTTTCTAACAATTCTAAATTTGGAGATTTATCAATGTAAGATGCTATAATTTCTCTAGCCATTGGTTCATCATCAACAATAACACATTTTAATTTATTCATCATTTTTTTACAGGGATTTTCAAATTGACTTTAAACATTTTATCTTCATGTAAAATTTCTAGAAAATACTGTTTTTGATACAACATTTCTAATCGTTTTTGTATGTTTTCTAAACCAATTCCATTTTTAGAATTTTCTTTTTTTATTGATGAATTTTCAATCGTAAAATTCAATTCATTTTCATCTAATTTTAAATTGATATTCACTTTTACAACTCCATCAATTTGTGTTCCGTGTTTAAAAGCATTTTCTACAAATGGTAATAATAACATAGGTGAAATTTCAAAAGTATCAACAGTAATATTTTTATGAAAATTGATTTGTAAACTCTCTTGAAAGCGCGATTTTTCTAGAGAAATATAATCTTCTATATGAGTAATTTCATCCTGTAAATGCACCAAAGGTTTATCTACTTGATATAAAATATAATCTAACAAGCTAGATAATTTTAAAATCATTTCTGGTGCTTGTTCAGATTTTCTCAAGGCAAAACCATACAAAGTATTTAATGTATTAAACAAAAAATGAGGATGAATTTGCATTTTTAAAAACTTCAACTCTTGTTCTTTTAGTTGCAATTGTGTTTGTAAAAACTTGTTTTCTAAAGTCTTTTTTTCTTCTAACGATTTAAAATTATGTTTTAGAATTTTGAATGAACTTGCTAAAACAATAATTAACAAAACGCACACTAAAATTACACCTGAATTCTTGGTTAATCCTGGCATTTTTTGATATTCTAAATTATAAAAAAAGACAAAACCAAAAACTACAGTCATTAATACAGCACAAACAATAAAAACACAGGCATAAAAAGTGTATAATGCAAAAAGTTTTTGTTTTTTGACAATTAAAAAATTTGGAATTAAATGATATATAAATGCGTAAGAAGAAACTATTGAAATGAAACTTAATAATGTAGAAAACCAAAATATAAAGTTTTCGTTTTTAGAACCAACACTAAAAAAAATATAGAAAAAGAACCAAACAACAAACCAAAAAAGAAGATGTAAAATTACTTTCTCTAAAATTTTAAATACATTTTTATGCATCTTGTAAATTAACTAATTTTTAAATTTCTTTCATGTAAAAATAGACGAAATACCAAATTAACAAGTGTTTCTGCAGTTTTTATAAAGAATCCTATAAAAATACGATATTTGTTAAAACCCAAACCAAATTAGTAATTGGTCGCTAATATAATTTTAGAAACTATGTATCAAATACTTTAGCAACATAATCTTAAAAACACATATTATGAATTTTATTATGGATGGTGGACCAATTTTTATGGTTCCTTTATTAGCTTTATTGATTGTTATTATTATTTTATTTGCAAAAGGATTAAAAAATAACACAGAAAAAACTCATAAACTTATTAATTCTTTAGCGTTATTTTCCTTCGTGTTTGGAGTATTAGGTTTTGTAATTGGTATGTTAGGAGCTCTAGATGATATAGCTGAAATAGGAGGTGACATTGCACCTCAAGTTTTAGCAGGTGGATTTAAAGTTGGCCTACTTTCACCTACTTTTGGAATGGTGATTTTTTTAATAGGAAAATTGTTTACCATTATTTTAACTTCGATGAAAAAGTAAAATCAATTTATTCTTTTCATTAAAAAGCATCATTTCTAAAATTAGAACTGATGCTTTTTTGTTTGTATTTTTGCAAAAATGAAAATCAAAAAAGTTTTTTTATTGTTAAATGGCGAAACTCCAAATGAGGTTCCAGATATATCTAATTATGATATGATTTGTGCAACTGATGGCGCTTATCAATATTTAAAAAAACACAACATTTCACCTAATTTTATTGCTGGCGATTTCGATTCTTTACAAGGAATTCCAAAAGAAATTGAAGTGATAAAAACACCCAATCAAAATTTTACAGACTTTGATAAAATATTACAAATTTTGTTTGATAAAGACTTTACACACATTGATGTTTTTGGCGCAAGTGGAAAAGAACAAGATCATTTTTTAGGGAATTTACACACTGCAATTCAGTTTAAAGAAAAACTTAAACTTACGTTTATTGATAATCATAGTCGTTATTTTTTAGCTGATAAAAGCACGAAAATTTCTGGTTGTAAAGACAAAATTGTTTCTTTAATTCCCTTTCCAAAAGCCACAAATATTAGAACAGAAGGTTTAGAATATCAATTAAATAAAGAAGATTTAGTTTTTGGAGAACGAATTGGAACCAGAAATAAAGGCGTTCAAGATACAGTTAAGGTTACTTTTGAAAATGGAGAATTGTTTATATTCATCAACCATACATAAAAAATATGAGTAGAAAAATAAAATTATTGTGGGATTTTAGAGGTCCTGATGCCAAAGAAACAGCAAAACATCACACGATTCATTTAAAAGAATTTGCAACTATTGAAAACTTGACTTTTCACGAAATTGACATCAAAGAAAATAACCCAATGTTCGTTTCTGCATTTATTACTGTTGATGAAAAAGACATGAAAATTTACAGAGATGCTTTGAAACCTCAAAGAGGCGAAATTGCTGAATAAAATCGAATACAATGCAAACTACAAAACTGACTTCTAAAAGTATTCTACCTTTAACCTGTTCAAGATCTGGAACTTGCTGTTTTGGAAAAGCAGTAATGTTAAATCCTTGGGAAATAGTTTGTTTTAGCAAAGCCAAAAAAATTTCATCTAGAGAATTTAGAGATTTGTATTCGGAATTTGGTGGAATTCAATTACGTTTTGATGGAAAAGAAGATAAAAAAGGGCAAAAATCTTGTAGCCAATATATTCCTGATTTTGGTTGTAGTGTTCACGAAGGTCGTCCTTTAGCTTGTAGATTATATCCTTTAGGTCGTCAAATTCAATTTGATAAAGCTCAGTATATTTTTGAAGGAACAACTTTTCCTTGTTTAACAGATTGTGCTGAAGTTTTGGAATTGCCAAAAATGTCTGTTGGTAATTATTTAAAAGGACAAAAAGCAGATCTGTTCGAAAAAGCGCAAGATGAATATTTAATTGTGATGCAAAATATTGCTGATATCGGTTTTGAGTTATTTTTAGATTCTGGTTTATCTGAATCTGGAGATACAGAAACTTTAAAAGCTTGGCGAAAACTAGGAAATGAAACTCCTGAAATAGTTGCACAAAAAATCGGCAAAGATTGGTTAGATGCTTTAATGATTCCAGAAATTACGGATGAAATTGAAAACCCAGTAGTATTTGCAAAAAAACATAACGATTTACTTTTAGAAAAAGCTCAACAACAATTTGGAAGTCTACAAACCTTTGAAGAATTGCACAAAGCATCTGTTTTAATGATTGCAATTGCCCTACATTTAGCAAAAAGTTTAGGTGCAGACACCAAAGGAATTGCTGATCATTGGATTGAAACTGCGAAAAGTTTTGGTGGCAAAGAATAAGAAATATAGAAAATAGTAATAATTATTTCCACTTAATTCCACAACCAACACTAGGTTTCTGATTTTCTAAAAATGGTTTATTTTCTAATAAATTTTCTAGCGCATTTCTAAAATCAATTCCTGTTACTGGTTTTCCATTTCCAGGTCTAGAATCATCTAACTGTCCATGATAAATGGCTTTTAAATTTTCATCAAAAGCATAAAAATCTGGAGTACAAGCAGCATCGTAACTTTTAGCTACTTCTTGAGTTTCATCATACAAATAAGGAAAAGGATACTTTTCATCTTTTGCCAATTGCTTCATGAATTGAGGTGCATCTTGTGGATAATTTTCAACATCATTCGCACTTATTGCAATAAAATTAATTCCTTTTTGTTGATACTCATTTGCCATTTTAACCAATTCAGCATTTACGTGAATTACAAAAGGACAATGATTACAAATGAACATAATAACCGTTCCTTTTTCACCTTTTAATTGATGTAACGAATAGTTTTTATCATCAACAGTATTTAATAAAGTAAAATCTGGAGCTTTTGTTCCGTTTTTAAATTCGTTAGATTCTGCTCTTGCCATAATTTTTTTATTTTTATTGTCATTTCGAAATGAGCTTTTTCAGCGATTGAGAAATCCCATAATGCAAGACCATAAAATTGAGCAACTTTATGTGATTTCTCCTAAAGTCGAAATGACAAAACTGTATGTTATTTAATTAAAAAACTACTCTTCTGCCAAAGCTTGGGCACAAATATAACCACCTGTCCAAGCATTTTGAAAGTTAAAACCTCCTGTAACTGCATCAATATTTAAAACTTCACCTACAAAAAATAAGTTTTTGTGTTTTTTACTTTCAAAATTTTTAAAGTTGATTTCCTTTAAATCAATTCCACCAGCAGTAACAAATTCGTCTTTAAACGTAGTTCTTCCATTGGCATTGTAAATTCCTTGGGTCAGTTCGTTTGCTAATTTTTCTAATTGCAAACTATTTAAATCTGCCCAATTTTGATTATTAGAAATCCCAGAAAACAAGACAAAACGTTCCCATAATCTTTTAGAAATTTCTGTAAATGGCGATTTTAAAATAACTGTTTTACGTGGTTCCTTCTTTTTTAAGTTCAATAAAACATTCAATACTTTGTCAGTGGGTCTAGAAAGCCAATTAACCTCCACATTATATTGATAATTTTTATCAGCCAAAATTCTTGCACCAAAAGCAGACAATTTTAAAACAGCTGGCCCACTCATTCCCCAATGTGTAATTAACAAAGGTCCTGAGGCTTCTAAATTTGTACCAACAATATTTACAGTGGCATTTGGCACAGAAGTTCCTAGCAAATCTACCAAACGTTTGTCGTTAATATTAAACGTAAATAAAGACGGAACAGGTTCTATGACAGAATGATCTAAAGTTTTACACAATTCCCAGACTTTCTTAGAACTTCCTGCAGCAATTACAACTTTATCAACTTCGAAAACTTCTTTTTTAGTAGTGATAATCCATTTGTCATCTTTTTGATGAACCTCATTTACACCACAATTAGTCATCACTTTAATTCCTAAATCGTCCACAGATTTCTGAAAACAATCTATAATTGCTTGACTAGTATTTGCCTCTGGAAAAACACGATTATCACTTTCTATTTTTAACGGAACTCCTCTATCATCAAACCATTCAAAAGTATCGCCAGTCATAAATTTATGAAAAGGACCTAATAATTCTTTTTCTCCTCTTGGATAAAATTTCACCAATTCTTTTGGCTCAAAACAAGCATGAGTAACATTGCATCTTCCACCTCCAGAAATTTTCACTTTCTGCAAAACATCTGTTCCTTTTTCTAGAATTGTAATCTCTAAATCTGGATTGTTTTCTTTTGCGTTTATGGCTGTAAAATATCCTGCAGCTCCACCACCAATAATTATTATTTTAGTCATATTTTGTTTTTCAGACCTGACAGGTTTTAAGAACTTGTGAGGTCTTTTTAATAATTATAAAATCATCTCTGAATAAGAAATGACTGTTTTAAATCCTTTATTTTTAAAATAGTTTGGCGTTTCTTTATTTCCTGTAGCTAAAACAAAATCTCCTCCCCAAGCTCCCAAACTCTTTATTTCTCCAAAAAAATCTGAAAATAATTTCTCTTTTACTGGTTTCAGTTTAATAATATTGCTGATAATTTGTTCATGCTCAACAATTAATTTATTAAATTTTTCTATGGATGTTGCTTTTAAAAAATCATCAGAAATTTCTGAAATTCTTTTGATTTCTTTTCTAAAATCGTTTCCACTTTCTCTGAATTTTGCAATACCTTCTTTTGAATCTTGCTTCTGATTTAAATGCACAAAAAACAAGTTTTCTTTAAAAGTTGGATCGAACTTTACTTGTTCTATAATTGGCTTTGTATTTTCTATTTGATAAAAAATTGGCGAATCATTTTGAGCACAAGCAATATCATAGCCACTTCCTTTAAAGGAATTCCATAATAATTGAAAAGCATCTACTTTTGCCCAACTTGCAATCGAGTTTATTAAAGTTGATGAACTCCCTAATCCCCAATCTCTAGGAAATGTTAACGTTGTTTTTACAACAAAACCATTTTCTGTATTTAAAAAATCGGGATTTAATCTTTTAGCTTCTTTTAAAATTTCTAATAAAGTTTCTGCAATAATTTCTGAGCTTCCTTCTTTATCAGCATTAAAAGAGCAATTTACCAAACGTAATTTTTTGAGATCAAAAACAGCTTCAAACCAACATTCGCCAGTATTTGTGAAACTTCCCCAAATAATTTGAGGTTCTTTAATTTTCTCTACACTTAAATCTTGCCCAAATTTTGTTGGAATTGCCAATGATTTTGCGCCATCTAAAACAAGATATTCTCCTGTTAATAATAATTTTCCGTTTGAATAATAATTCATTACAACAAATCGAATTGTTTAAAATGATGTGTAAAATGTTTTACTTGAAACTTTTTCCATTCTTCGAAATTTAATTCTCCAAAAAACGGATGCACCACTGTTCTGTTTTTATCTCGTTTAAAAACTAATAAAAAAGACTGTAATTGATATAACAAATCATCAATGGCTATTTCAATAGAACTAAATTTTAATTTAATTGGTTCATCAGCAATAAAAGAAGCTCTAAACCCAGTTTGCAGTTCATTTTCCGTTTGTAAAAATGGTTTTCTTCTTGCCGTTTTTTCATCAGAAACAAACACATTTATATTCCAATTTCCATTAGCAATTTGAGTTACTGCACTTAAATGTTCAATCATTTGTTGTGCATTCATTTGTCCAAAAACTGGTTTTGAATCTTCACTTAAAGTAGATAATTTATATTTAATCGTATCAAAATCTAAAAAATCAACCCACTTAACCTTAGGTTTTCTTAAACTTTTTAATTTCTCTACAACTGCAGAATGTGAAACTGTTCTTTTATCAAAATAAGCAGTTATTTCTTCTTTTTCTTCAACAGTGGCATCAAACTGATTTAAAATATTTTGCAAGTGCATTTTCATGTGTCCATGTTGAATCCCTTTGGTCGTTAAAGCTCTTAAAGCTGCAAAATTTTGTGCTAAACCTGCTGCTGCAATAATTTGCATTAACACTCTTGCTGAGGGTTTTTGCAATAATTCTAAAGAAAATTTAGCCATTGGATGTAAAGCCGTTAAACCTCCAACAGTTCCTAAAGCTAAAGGAATTTCGATCCAAAATTTAAAAACTCCATTATGAATAGTACAATGAGATAAACTTGTATACGTTCCACTTCTTGAAGCATAGGCATGAGCACCAGCTTCAATGGCTCTAAAATCGTTGCCAGTTGCTAACACAACTGCATCAATTCCGTTCATAATTCCTTTATTATGTGTCACTGCTCTGTAAGGTTCAATTTCAGCAATTTTTACAGCTTGATAAAATTTCTCTGCAAATTTCTGCGGATTTTCTCCACCCAATTCTTCAATTTTACAACTCACTTCTGCTCTTACCAAACATTCAGGAACGTAGTTCGATAAAATACTCATTACAATTTCTATATCGTCTTTTTCAAACTTTTTGGCAATGGCTTCTAAACAAGAATTTATAAAGTTTGCACCCATTGAATCTTTCGTTTCAAAAGTAATGTGCAACTGGTAATAGTTCGCTAATTTATCAGTTTTATCTACTAATTTAATATCTAAAATACCTCCTCCACGTTTTTCCATATTTTGAGTAATGGAAGCTGTTGCAGCAAATAATTCGGTTTTATTTTCAGCAAAATAAGACTTCAAATCTTCTTTTTTGCCAGCAAACATAAAATGAATTTGTCCAATTTTTGTGGTGCCAATTACTGTCGTTTTAAAACCACCTCTAGTACTCCAAAATTTACCCACTAAAGAAGCTGCTGCAACTACAGAACTTTCTTCTAAAACCATAGGAATTGTGTACTCTCTATTATTGATCACAAAATTAGGAGCCACACCAAAAGGCATATAAAAATTAGTAATGGTATTTTCTATAAAATCGTCATGAAGTTGTTGTAATTTTTCATCATCATTCCAATATTGCTGTATCACTTTTAGAGCTTCAGATGAGTTTGTGAAATAGTTTTTAAGTAACCAATCAACTTTTTCATCCTTCGAAAATTTTGAAAAACCAGAAATAATTTTAGACATCTATCTTATTTTTTTCTATGAATACAAATATATAGTATATCTAAATAAAAATCGTCTTTATTATATGTTATCATATCCATGATAAATGGAACAGAAAAAGTGAAAATTCTAAATATGTAGCTTCCTTTAAAATATCCTTATGTTTTTTAGATAATTAGCAAAATCGACAAGTAAAAAAGCCATAAAAACGAGTAAAAAAACTCCTTTAATTGTGCTTATAGGTATAATAAAATCAACAAATCTTACTATTATAATTTGTAATATCATGATTATTTTATATAATATTCGTGAATAAATATATAATCTGCTGTTAAAATGCACAATCTTTAAAACTTCCATAAAATTGACTCTTTTTTTCACAATAATTTCGTAAACTTGAACAACTTTTATTAAACTAAAGTCTCAAATGAAAAACACAATCATTTTAGGAACTATCTTACTTATGATAGGCTGTACAAAAAGCACCTCAAACACCTCTACAAAAGCAACATCTGACAAAAAAGAAATTACTCTCGAAGAAATTTGGGATGGCACATTTTCTCCAGAAAGAATGAATGCTTTAAACTCTATGAATGGCGATTTTTATTCGCTATTAAACAATGATAAAGACGGAATAACTACTGTTGATAAATATAGCTATGCAACTTTAGAGAAAGTTGAAACCATAGTAAGCAGTGCAGATTTAAACGATCTTACTTCTTTTTCTTCATATAGTTTTAATAATGATGAAACAAAAATCATTTTAGGAACTGATTTCAAAAAGATTTTTAGACATTCTTATAGTGGAACTTTTTATGCCTATGATGTTGCTTCTAAGAACTTAACTTTAATTGGTAAAGATATTCAGGAACCTATTTTTTCTCCTGATAACGAAAAAGTTGCCTATGCAAAAGACAACAATATTTTTATAAAGGATTTTAGTAAAAATGCACTTATTCAAGTTACTAAAGACGGAAAAAAGAACCATATTATAAACGGAATTACAGATTGGGTTTACGAAGAGGAATTTGCATTTGTAAGAGCTTTTGAATGGAGTAATAACAGCCAATATTTAGCTTTTTTACGTTTCGATGAAACTGATGTTCCTACTTTTTCTATGGATTTGGTTGGGTCTGAAAATTACCCAGATCAATTGGTTTTTAAATATCCAAAAGCTGGTGAGAAAAATGCAAACGTAACTCTACAAATGTTTACATTATCAAATAGAATTACCAAAAAAATAGCTTTAGGAGATTATGAATATATTCCAAGAATAAAATGGTCTAATAATGATGCTATTTTAGTTGCAACTACATTAAATCGTCATCAGAATGAATTAAAACTTCATAAAGTAAATGCGTTAAGAACCTCATCAACTATCTTATTGAACGAAACTGATAAGGCTTACATAGATATTACAGATAATCTTACTTTTTTAGTTGATAATAGCTTTATTTGGACTAGCGAAAAAGACGGTTTTAATCACATTTATCATTATGATTTTAATGGAAATTTAATCAACCAAATTACAAAAGGAAATTGGGAAGTAACCAATTATTATGGTTTTAACGACACTAAAAAAACTATTTATTATCAATCTGTAGAAAATGGCTCTATCAATAGAGGCGTGTATTCTATTGATTTAGATGGCGAAAATAAAAAATTGCTAAGCAATAAAGACGGACAAAATAATGCTGCTTTTAGCACGAATTTAAATTTCTTTATTAATACATATTCAACTTCAGAAATTCCACCAATTTATTCTCTATATACTGCTGAAGGCGAAATGTTAAAGGTGATTAAAGATAATGCTGAGCTAAAAGAGGATTTAACTGCTTATAAGATGAGTCCTAAAGAATTTTCTACTATCAATATAAATGGTAATGATTTAAATATGTGGATGATTAAACCTTTGGATTTTGATGAAAATAAGCAATATCCGATGTTTATGTTTCAATATTCTGGGCCAGGTTCTCAACAAGTTGGTAATAAATGGAATGCAGCCAACGATTATTGGCACAATATGTTAGCACAAAAAGGTATGATTGTTGTTTGTGTTGATGGACGAGGAACAGGATTAAAAGGAGCTGCTTTTAAGAAAGTAACTCAAAAAGAATTAGGTAAATTTGAAGTTGAAGACCAAATTGCTGCCGCTAAAAAATTAGCAGAACGTTCTTATATTGATAAAAATAATATCGGGATTTGGGGTTGGTCTTATGGAGGTTTTATGAGCACAAATTGTCTTTTAAAAGGAAATGACATATTTTCTACAGCAATTGCTGTTGCTCCTGTAACTTCTTGGCGTTTTTACGATTCTGTGTATACAGAACGTTACATGCAAACTCCGCAAGAAAATGCAAGTGGTTATGATGATAATTCGCCTATAAATTATGCTGATAAATTAGAAGGAAATTATTTATTAGTACATGGAACTGGAGATGATAATGTGCATGTTCAAAATAGTTTTAGAATGACAAATGCATTGATTGACGCCAACAAACAATTCGACCAATTTATAGTTCCAGACAGAACACACTCAATTTCAAGAGGAAAAAATATGCGTTTAAATTTATATACAAAAATGACTAATTTTGTAGAAGAGCATTTAATTAATACAACAACTAAATAAAAGATACTTATGAATACTTTAGTAAAAAAACCACATGAAAAAGAGTTAATGGGACATCCTGTAGGATTATATGTGCTCTTTTTTGTTGAAATGTGGGAGCGATTTTCATATTATGGAATGCGTGCAATTTTAACTTTATACATTGCAGCTCCAGTAATTTTTGGAGATCCTCAATCTGGTTTTGGTTGGTCTAATGCAGAAACTCTTTCTTTTTATGGAACATATACCATGTTTGTTTATTTAACATCCATTCCTGGAGGTTGGATTGCTGATAAATTTCTGGGACAGAAAAAAGCGGTAATGTTAGGTGGAATTTTGTTATGTATTGGTCATGGTATTTTAGCTGTAGACCAACAATGGGCATTTTTTACAGGCCTTATCTTTATTGTAATTGGTGTTGGATTTTTAAAGCCAAATATTTCTACAATGGTTGGTGGTTTATACAAAACTGGTGATGATAGAAGAGATAAAGGTTTCTACGTTTTTTATATTGGTATCAATTTAGGTGCTTTTTTAGGAGCTTTACTTGTTGGAGCAGTTGCTGCAAAATGGGGTTGGCATTATGGTTTTGGTTTAGCAGGTATTGGAATGGCTTTAGGACAAGTTGTTTACATGTTTGGTTTAAAATATTTACAAGGTGTTGGAGATTTTATTGGTAGTAAAGATTCACCAAATAAAGATTTACTAAAAAAACCTTTGACAAAAGTTGAAAAAGACAGAATGTTAGTTATGTTTTTGTCTTTCTTAATAATCATTGTTTTTTGGGGTGCTTTTGAGCAAGCAGGAGGCTTAATGAGCTTATACACAGAACAAAAAACTGACAGAATGTTATCTTTTTCTTTACCTTTAATTGGTAATGAAATTCCAGCAGCTGTTTTTCAATCTATCAACGCATTTTTTATTATTGTTTTAGGAACAGCTGTTGGTAGTTTTTGGCATAAATGGAAAAACAAAGGAAAAGAATCTTCTTCTATCTTTAAAATGGCAATTGGTGTAATTATCATGGCTTTTGGTTTTTTCTTTATGAGTAAAGCTGCTTCTGAAGTTGTAATGAGTGGTGATGAAGTTGCTGAAAAATCTGCAATGATTTGGTTAGTTTTAGCATACTTATTCCATACAATTGGAGAGTTATGTGCTTCTCCAGTTGCATTATCTTTTATTACTAAATTAGCGCCTTTAAAATACGCTTCATTTATGATGGGAGCTTATTTTGCAGCTACTGGTTTAGGAAATAAAGTAGCAGGTTTTGTAGGTGGCCTTTCTGAAAATGCTGGAGATTTTGAAGTATTTACAGGAATTGGAGTTACTTGTACAATATTTGGACTGTTAATAATTGCCATTTTAAAACCATTAAAAAGACTTACTCATGGAGCTGAAGATAAAAAAGATAAAGATGATGAATTAACTGAAGGTTTTGAATTAGCAGAAAACTAAAATATAAAAATCACAAAACCTCATAAATTACAATTTATGAGGTTTTTTTATGTCCAAAAATGAATGAATTTTAAAATCAACCGATATTTATTAACTTTGGCATATCATTTGTAATTTACAAAATATGAAAAAAATACTTTTATTATTTACACTTATAGCTTTCAGTTTTGGCACTAAAGCACAGGATAAAATTAATTGGCTTTCTTTTGAAAAAGCAATTGAACTGAATAAAGAAAATCCAAAACCTATGCTAATTGATATTTATACAGATTGGTGTGGCTATTGTAAAAAAATGGATAAAGAAACCTACTCGAATAAAGTAATTATCAATTATATAAACGAAAATTTTTATGCCATAAAAATGGATGGAGAAGGCAAAAAAGACATTATTTATAAAGGCAATACTTTTAAATATAGAAAAGAAGGCAGAACAGAATATCATGAATTATCTGCTGCATTGATGGAGGGACAATTGTCTTACCCAACCACAATTTTTATGACAGAAAAAGAACAAATGCTGCAAAAAATTCCTGGATATTTATCAAAAGAGAAATTTGAAATTATTTTAGCTTACTTTAAAACAAACGCTTATAAAGATAAAGAATGGGCCGATTTTGAGAAAGATTTTAAAAGTAACATATAAGGTTTTATTCCCTTAAAATATAAGCTCCATTTTGTCCTGTTTGATGAAATGGAGTTTTTTGTTCTCTACAGGTTTTTTCCCATGTATTAATGTAGCTTTTGTAATTATTACCATCTGCAATAATTTGGTTTGGCTGCAAGGTTTTTATCAATCTTTCTAAGTTTATTTTTGGAGAATATTGTAAAATAACAATCGGATTTTTCAGATTTTTTACATTATAGATCCCTAAACTATCCACTATTAAAATTGATTGATTTTTAAATTCTAAAATGTTTGGAATTTCTTGGCTGTATGTTGATTTCACATTTTCGCCAACTTGGTAAGAAACCATCGCATTTGTACTTTCTATCCCTAAAGAATCTAAATCGTGATTTACGAATACCTTTACTCCTACTCTATTTGCTATGATAGAATTTCTACTTTTATGGAAAACAATAAATTCGTTTTTATGTTTCTTTTGATAATTTTCCAACAAGAAAACACTTTGAATAATTAATAGAGAAGCTAAAAAGTAAATCAATTTTTTAGCAGATTTTTTTATCATAAAATGAACTCCAAAAATAATTGCTAAATAGCTTACAAACATCATTAAAAAGGAAAGTGAAATATTGGTGAACAAAAATTGTTCCTGTTTAGAAATCCAACTTACAAAATTGTTCATTAAAGAGATGATATACCCATAGATTTCCGCTAAAAATTGAGGAAGAAAATCTGTGAGCGCTAAAATTATAATAACAATTCCGCCAATTAAAATGGCTCCTAAAAAAGGAATTATCAATAAGTTTGATAACAAAAATAAACCCGGAAACTGATGAAAATAATACAAACTCAAAGGTAAAACGCCTAATTGAGCAGCAACTGAAACTGTGAATAATTGCCAGATTTTATCATCTAATTTAAATCTTGGTTTGTAAACTTTATACAATTTTGGTTGAATCCAAACAATTCCAAAAACTGCTAAATAACTTAATTGAAAACCAACATCAAACAAAAACATTGGTTTAAAAAGTAACAAGAAAAACATCGATGTTATCAAAGAAAATAAAATGACATTTTTTCGTTTAAAAGACAAACCAATCGCCAAAAAAGTAAACATAGCAACTGCTCTTACAACACTTGCTGATAAACCTGCTACAAAAGCGAACATCCACAACAATAATACAATGAGTATTGTTTTTAAAACGCGTCCGTTTTTTAATCTTTCTAAAGGTTTTAGCAAACTTGATAAAATTAATAATAGGATACCAACATGCAAACCAGAAACTGCCAAAATATGGATGGCTCCTGCCTTTGAATAATCCTCAATTAAATCTTTGGAAATTTCTTGTCTTTGTCCTAATAACAATGCGTTTAATACTGCTAATTCATCAACTTTAAAGTTATATTTTTGAAGTGCTTTTTGAACTTTATCTCTAATTTTTGCAGCAACACCAATCAAAGAAAACTGATCTAACCCTAAACTTTTAAACTCCTCTTTTTCTAAAAATACTTGTTGATGAATGCCTTGTTTAGCTAGATAGAATTTATAATTAAATTGATGTGGATTTAAAGGAGCATTTATCATTACAAATGCTGGTTTTGCATACAATAATTCATCAACCCTTAAAGGATTTAGAATGCTGTCTTTTGAAATATTTAGTAGCATTTTTCCTTTAGTTTTCAGTGTATCAACTTGCAAAACTATTGCTTCATATTTAAAATGATATGCACTAGGTTTTAGTACCTTTTGAACCTTTAAAATTACAGAGGATTGTGGTTTTATAGCATGTTGATAATAGTTTTTATAATTTGTATCGTTATTAAAAAACACAGCTGAAATCTCCATAAAAAAGAAAAGGCAAAATGCTAAAAAAGTTCTGATAATTTTCTGAGGAATTACAAAAAGTAATATTGTAATTGATATAAGTGTTACTAATAGTTTTATGAAACCAAAATCCCATAAATTAAAATAGAATTGTGTTAGAATTCCGACAATTAAAAGCAGAATAAAATGTAAGGGTAAATAATTAAGTACCTTTTTCATAGCTAGTTAAAGGTAATGAAAAAAATAAATATAAGCGTTTTACAAAACTCTAGTCGCTTTTACAAATGCTTTTGCCCAGTATTTTTGAGACAATAAAGAGACAATCACACCCTTTGAAGTTGTGGAATGTATAAAACGAATTTGTCCATTTTTATTTGAAACCACCAAACCAACATGATTGATGTTTTTATAACTTTTTCTAGTTTTAAAAAATAACAAATCGCCTTTAGCTACTTTTTTTAAAGCGATTTTTTTACCTTCTTTAGCCATTTCACGAGAAACTCTTGGTAATTGAAAATTTTCTTCGCCAAAAGCAACATAAATTACTCCAGAACAATCCATTCCTCTTTTGGTTGTTCCTCCATATTTATATTTTACACCTTCATAATTTAAAGCGTTTGCTACAATTTTATCGGCTTTTGAAATTGGTTTTCTTGAATTTGAAACGCCATTTTTCTTTGCTCCACAACTAAATAATACAAACGAAAAAACCAAAAGGAATAAACTATTTTTCATGAAATTTACTTCTTTAATCCTTCCACTATTAACTTTGCTGTTTTTGCGGATGCTCCAACTCCACCTAGCTTTTTTTCAAGTTCAAAATATTCTAAAAATAATTTTTCACGATGAGAAGTCTCTAAAATTTTAGCAAGTTCTTTTTTAAGGTTTATTCTTGTAAAATCGTCTTGAATTAATTCTGTAACCACTTCTTTATCCATAATTAAATTCACCAAAGAAATGTACTTTAAAGTAACAATTCTTTTAGCAATTTGGTACGATATTGAGCTTCCTTTATAACAAACAACTTGTGGTACTTTAAACAAAGCTGTTTCTAAAGTTGCAGTTCCAGAACCAACTATAGCTGCAGTAGAAATTGATAATAAATCGTAGGTTTTATTGTTGATAAAACTAACTTTTCTATTACCAATTATCGTATCATAAAAAGAAAAATCTTGACTTGGAGCTCCAGCAATTACAAATTTATAATCAGGAAAAACATCTACCATATCTAACATAACAGCAAGCATTTTTGTTATTTCTTGCTGTCTGCTTCCAGGTAATAAAGCTATTATTGGTTGATCACCTAAATCGTGTTTTTTTCTAAAATCTTTAACACTAACTTGTTCTCTATTTGCAATTGCATCAATTAAAGGATGGCCAACAAACTCAACTTTGTAATTGTATTTTTTGTAAAATTCTTCCTCAAAAGGTAAAATCACAAAAAGGGTATCAACATCTCTTTTAATATCTTTAACTCTGCTTGCTCTACTTGCCCAAACTTGTGGAGAAATATAATAGTTCGTTTTAAAACCTTGCAATTTCGCCCATTTCGCAATTCTTAAATTAAATCCAGAATTATCAATAAAAATAAGAACATCTGGGTTAAATTCGGCAATATCTTTTTTACAAAGTTTTATAAGTGTTAAAGCTTTAGGAAGGTTTTTTACAACTTCGAAAAAGCCCATAAAAGCCCTATCTTTATAATGAAAAACTAAAGTACCACCAACCTTCTCCATTAAATCTCCACCCCAAAAACGAATGTCTGCATCTGGATCTTCTTTATATAAAGCTTTCATTAAATTTGAACCATGCAAATCTCCTGAAGCTTCGCCTGCAATTATATAATATTTCATCAAATAAATTTTAAAACCAATGTAATTAAAGCTATTACAATGGTTGTTATTAAAACTCCTTTTGCTCTATTATCTTGTTTCTTTTTAATAAACACAAAGAATACAAATAAATTAGGAATTGCAGCAATCGATAAAATTTTGCCATACAAATTGCCATCCTGAATCATTTGTAATGTTTCACTAAAACTGAATTTAGAGAAATATTCAATGTATAAAAAACAACCTCCAGCTGTTGCAAATAACGAGACTAAAATGCCAATTAAAATGTCTTTTTTTACAGTTCCCAAGAGTTTAATTTTTGAATCATGTGATGTGCTGTTAAATCGAACTGAACAGGAACAATAGATATAAAGCCATTTTCTAAAGCGTAAACATCTGTATCTTGTCCTTTATCTCTATTTACAAATTCGCCAGAAAGCCAATAATATTCTTTACCAAAAGGGCTTTTTCGTTTGTCGAAAATCTCTTTCCAAACTCCCATTGCTTGTCTGCAAATTTTAGTTCCTTTTATTTCTTCTTTCTTTAAATTAGGAATATTTACGTTCAAAACAATTCCTTCTGGCAACCCATTTAAAAGTGCATTTAGCGTTATTTTTTTTACGAAATCTTCACATTGTTTAAAATCTGCATGCCATTTAAAATCTAATAACGAAAAACCAATTGCAGGAATGCCTTCAATACCAGCTTCAATTGCTGCACTCATTGTGCCTGAATAAATAACATTTATAGAGGAGTTTGAACCATGATTAATACCTGAAACGCACAAATCTGGCTTTTTATTTAAAATTTCGCTAATTGCCATTTTTACACAATCTGCAGGAGTTCCAGAACAAGTATATTCTAATTGTGGTCCATCATCAATTGTTATAGGATTGCAAGTCAAAACATTATCAACAGTAATTGCATGGCCCATTCCACTTTGTGGACTATCAGGAGCAACCACAACTACTTCTCCAATTTTGTTCATTATACTTATAAGTGCTCTAATTCCTGGAGCTGTAATTCCATCATCATTAGTCACTAGAATTAAAGGTCTTTCTTGCATGAATTTATGTTTAAGGTTCAATATTTAGTATTAAAATTTCGTTTTTAAATATTGAATTTAGAATCTGTTTGAACAAAGATAATTTATTTTATACGATAATCTTTTTAACATTTTATAAAGAGTAAAAAGATCAATTTTTAATTAATATTGTAGCAGTTACAAATTATGGCACTATTTTAGTAGTTCAGTAACAAATAAATAAAATAACGACACTATATATATGAAGACGAAATTTAGATTTAGCATTCCTTTTTTAGCATTTTTTTTATTGATAAGCAGTTTATCTATAAATGCTTCTGAAGTAAATTCTGATGTAAATAATGACCCTGAAAAAGATAAGGTTTTAATTTACGTATTAAAAAACATTTTAACGAGAGGTCATTTTGTAGTAAAAGACATGAACGACGATTTTTCTGAAATTGTTTATAATAGTTTTATTGATGGTTTAGACCCAAGTAAAAGATATTTTACGCAAGCAGACTTAAAGGAATTCTCTAAGTACAAATATAAAATTGACAATCAGCTTTTAGAGGATGATTTATCTTTTTATAAATTGGTCTATGGCCGTTTTTTACATAAAATTAAAAATGCAAAATCTTATTATGGAGATTTATTAGCACAACCTTTTAATTTTGATGAAAACGAAACGATTGATTTAGATTTTGAAAAAGTTCCTTTTGCTAAAAATGATAATGAGTTAATTGATTATTGGAGAAAGCAATTAAAACTACAAACATTAAGCAGAATTGAAGAGCAAACAGCATTACAAAAAAATAAACTTGAAAAAGATAAGAATTACAAAGTAAAATCTTTTGCAACTTTAGAGAAAGAAGCAAGAAAAGAAGTCCTAAAAAATATGGACGATTTATACATAAGAATTGAAGAATTAGAACATGATGATTGGTTTTCTACTTTTTTAAATTCAGTTGTTGGTGCTTTTGATCCTCATACAACTTATATGGATCCTACAATTAAAGAGCGTTTTGACCAAACTATTTCTGGAAAATTAGAAGGAATTGGAGCTCGTTTGCAGAAAAAAGGAATCTATACACATGTATCTGATTTAGTAATTGGTGGTCCAGCTTCTAAACAAGGAGAATTGGAACCAGATGATATTATTTTGAAAGTTGCTCAAGGAGATGAAGAGCCTCTGGATATTGTTGGAATGCGTTTAGATGATGCCATAAAATTTATTAAAGGTCCTAAAGGAACTGAAGTACGATTAACAGTTAAGAAAAAATTAGATGGTTCTATAAAAGTTATTTCTATTATTAGAGATGTTGTTCAACTAGATGAAACTTTTGTAAAAAGTAGCATTGTAGAGAAAAATGGAAAAAAATATGCAATTATAGATTTACCAAGTTTTTACATAGATTTTAGCGATGATAATTACAGAGATTCTGCAAAAGATATGGAAAAGGAAATTGAAAGATTAAAAGCAGAAGGTGTAGTTGGTTTAATTGTAGATTTAAGAAATAATGGTGGTGGTTCTTTAAAAACAGCCATTGAAATTTCTGGATTGTTTATAGATCAAGGACCTATTGTTCAAGTAAAATATAGAGGAGAAGATCCTGTTGTAAAAAAAGATATAGATCCACAAATTCAGTGGGAAGGTTCTGTTGTGGTTTTGGTAAATGAATTTTCGGCATCTGCATCAGAAATATTTGCAGCAGCTATGCAAGATTATAAAAGAGCGGTTATTTTAGGTGGAAACCAAACCTATGGAAAAGGAACTGTTCAGAATATTTTACCTATCAATCAATTTTACCCAAAATACGAGAAAGATTTAGGTTACTTAAAAATGACCATTCAAAAATTTTATAGAGTTAATGGAGGTTCTACACAAAAAGAAGGTGTGTATTCAGATATTGCAATGCCTAGTAGATATAGTTATATGAAGTTTGGTGAGCGTGATTTAGATGGAGCTTTGGCTTGGGATAAAGTGCCACAAGCAAAATATACGCAAACTAATTCCTATGCTAATTTTAACGATGTTGTATATAATAGTAAAGAAAGAATTGCAAACGATACCAATTTTAAATTGGTAAACGAATATGCAAAATGGTTAAAGAAAAGCCAGGATGAAACTACTTTCTCTTTAAATTCTAAAGCTTTTTTTACAGATAGTGAGGCTAAAGAAAAAGATGCAGGTAAATTTAAATCTGTTTTCGATTATAAATCGAACCTAACATTTTTATCTCCTAGATACGAACAAGACTTATTTAAAACCAACCAAGATTTAGCTGATAAAAGATTGGCTTGGCATAAAAACTTAGCAAAAGACATGTATGTTTCTGAAGCTTTAAATGTTTTAAGTGAATTAAAGTTAAGAGATAAAGGTGAAATTGTAAAAAACTAAAAAGTAAAATAATAACAATATAAGCCTGATGTGTTTCTAAAACATATCAGGTTTTTTAATTTTATATAAATGACATTCCAAATTACATTCCCAACAAAATGGTCGGATTTTGACCCAAACAGACACATGCGTCACACAGCTTATAATGAATATGCTGCAGAAGTGAGAGTACGTTATTTTAAATCTCAAAATTTTTCTATTGATGAATTTACTAAACATAATATTGGTCCTATTTTGTTTGAAGAATACACATCCTTTAGAAAGGAAATTCATTTAGGAGAAAATATTTCTGTGACTATGAAACTAAATGGATTGTCTAAAAATGGTGAACGTTGGAAAATTACTCACGAAGTTTTTAATGAAGCACGACAACTTTCTGCTATTATAAAAGTATATGGAGCTTGGATTGATTTATCAAAAAGAAAATTAACAACACCTCCAAAAGAAGCACAAGACTTATTCATAAATGCTGAAAGAACTGCTGATTTTGAAGAAATAGTTTTAAAATCTAAAAGTTAAAACTTCACATTATAATTATAAGTTTTTAATTATATAACTAAAAAAGCACTTATTAAACTGATTTACATAACAATAAAGATGTGTTTATTCTTAAATCATTATATATAATGATAAGGATTTATAGAATTTACGGATTATTTTATCAAAAAAATTGAAATCTTATAACAGAACAAAAAAATTGTGTAACACAAAACCTTGGTGTTGGTTGTTTCTTTGTAGTGTGATTATTATGTAACACACAAACAGAATTATTAACTAGAAAACAATCAACCATGAAGACTATAAATTTAAATTTGTTCGATAAGAAATCAATATTTACAACTTTACAAAATGATTTAGGTGGAAAGTTAACAACGTATCATAAAGAAACTGAATTCGAAATTGATAGACAATTAGGATCAGGAACTATTAGAGGTATTGAGTTAGAAAATGGGGTTACTTTTTTAGAATTCGATTTAACTTGCAAAGAAGATTTAAATATTGTTGTTACAAATAGCGCAAAAACGAACGTTAATTTTATGTATTGTAGTAAAGGTGAACTTTCTCACTCTTTTGAAAAGCAATCAAAAAAATTAACAGTAGAAGCTTTTCAAACAAGTATTATTGCCAATATTGAGTCTTCTTCAAATATATTAGAACTTAAAAGTGGTATCAACATAAAAAGTACCTTAATTTCTGTAAATACAACTTCAGAAAACTCAAGCATTAATAATAAGTTAAGAGAAATTTTTATCAACAATAAAAAAGATGATTTTTTCTACTGTGGTTCTTATAACTTTAAAATTTCTGAAACTATAAAGCAAATTGATGCTATTAAAAATGAAGGAATTGTAAGAACTTTATTAATTAACGGTTTTGTAAATGTTGTGTTGGCTTTAGAAATTGAGCAACATAATATAGATATTAATAATGCTGAAATTAGATCAGCATCTTTAACTAAAAATGAAATGAGTATTGTTAAAGAAATGTCTGACTATATCCAAAATTATTACGATACTAACTTACAAATAACTGAGTTAGAAAGAAAATCTGGCTTAACAGCTGCTAAATTACAAGAAGGTTTTAAACTTTTACATGGGTTAACAATTTGTGAATATGTTAAATATGTAAGACTTACAAAAGCTGAAGAATTAATTTCTACAACCGATTTAAGCATCTCTGAAATTGTATATAGTTTAGGTTTTAGTAGTAGAAGTTATTTCTCTAAAATATTCAAAGAAAAATATAATTGTTCACCAGTAACTTATAAGAAAAATAATAAAATGGTTGCAATATCTGCATAAAAACTCAACCAGTAATTATTCTACAAGAAACAGTATATCTCTAAAAATTAGAGATATACTGTTTTCTTTGTTTTATTTTATACTCAACAGAAGCAGTTGTATAACCACCTTCTGTACCATCTACAAAATGAATATGCTTTTTCTCTCTATCTTCTACATAACAAGACATTATAGAAGCGTAGGTTTTATGAAAACCATAAATAATTTTCTTTTGCGTTTCTAAAGTATCAAGAAAAAACCTCAATTTACCTAATTGTTTTTCATCACCAGAAATTACAGTATTTATAGAACCATCTAACATAATTGTGTCAGAAAGTTGCGTAACTCTATATAAGTATAATTTACCTGCTTTGAAAAACTTAAAATAATATTGCCCTAAAAATGTTATTAGCCAATTATTCATTAAATAAGCACTTTTAAAAACACCAATTCTTGTGTGCATTTCCTTTCTAATTTTTTCAAAAGTTGGTTTTAGCTTTAAATTTTTCATGGTTATAGGATTACGTTTGTTTAGATTTCCAAAAATGTAATCTATCTCATTCATAATCTCATTAAAAATTTCTGCCTGTTTTGTTTCACTAGTTGCACCAATTAAAAGACACACTATTTTTTTATTGTCTCCTGAAGGATAAATTTCATCCCATCTACATTCCATCCCTTCTAAATCTACTTTAATTTCTTCCTCTTTTAAATTTACCTCTTTCGTAAAATTTTCCTTAATTTTAGATTCAGCATATTTTAACCCATTACCAAGAATTACTGGAGTTGTTAAGTAATTGTTTACTTTTAATTTTGATATTCTTAACGTATATTTATGTTGATATACATCATCTACAACTAAACTACCAACTCTTAAATCTAAGCCTAAAGTTCTTTTAATATGCAAACTATAATCTGTTAAAACAATCAACAAATTATCTATAATTGATGATGGCACCATAAAGGTTGCTCCATCACCACCAAAAAAATAAGGAATTCTTAAACTTGGATCTATCTTTTTTAAAGCATTTAAAACTGCAATAATACTTCCAGTAGCTGTTAAGTTTACATCATTATGTTTGCCTTCTGCTACTGCATTAGAAGATCCTTGAACATCTGTTACTAAAATATGCCAGTTCTTTGGCACACTGCTAAATAAGTTTTCATTTTGCAATAAATCTTTTAATGAAATTTCGTTTTTAGTAATATTTTTATAAAAACTAGTATAATCTTTCATAACAAAACAATTAAGGTAAATAGCTATTTATTTTCTTGTAAAATTATACTAATAAAAATTAATTTACTTATTTTTATTGAAAGATTTTTTGGTTTATAAAACGCTAATTTAATTATAGTTAATGAAAATATTTGTAAAATTCGATTTGCATTCCGTTTGCACAAAGGTGTTAGAAAATACACTTAACAACTCACAAATTAAACATACGATGCTAGGTTTTGGCGAAGTAGATTTGCAGGGATCTCCCAGTAAAGAAACCATGCAGGAGCTTGCTGAAAAATTAAGCGAGTATCATATAGAAATAGTTCAAGACCAAAAAAGTATCTTAGTACAAAAAATAAAAGATACTATTATAGATATGGTTTTTAATACAGATAATAATTTACATGTAAAAAGTTCTGTATATTTATCGGAAGCATTAGATCATAGCTATGGGTATTTAGCAAATTTATTTTCTGAAGTTACCTATACATCCATAGAAAATTTTATAATTCTCCAAAAAATAGAATATACAAAACAATTAATATTAAAAGAAAATTTAAGTTTAACAGAAATTGCATTTAAATTAAATTACTCAAGTGTTGCACATTTAAGTACTCAATTTAAAAAAACGACAGGAATTACACCCTCTTCTTTTCAAAGAATCATAGCAAAAAGAAAAGAATTACTTAAAAAATAAGTTATGAATGAAAATTATATAAATGTTGTATTAGCTGATGATGATGAGGATGATCGCCTATTTTTTTCTGAAGCTTTTGATGAATTAAAAATAAACACCAAAGTTAGTACTTTTAACGATGGCGTTTATTTAATGGATTATTTTAATAGTGAAGACGCTATTTTACCTCAAGTACTTTTTTTGGACTTAAATATGCCAAGAAAATCTGGCTTAGATTGTTTAAAAGAATTAAGAGCTGACGAAAAATTTAAAGATGTTGCTATTGCAATATACTCCACATCATCCTCTGAAGAAGATGTAGAAAACACTTTTGTATTGGGCGCAAATATTTATATAAAAAAACCAAGCGATTTTAAAAGTTTAAAAAAAGTATTGTCTGATGTTGTTACCTTAAATTGGCAATATCATACAAATGGTTTAAATAAAGATAACTTTCTATTACGTTTATAATGATTACAAGAATTAAAAAAAAATCTCCTTTATTTATTAAAATATCTTTCTACATCGCTTTATTAATTATTGTAGTTGCAGGAGCTATTGCTTTTAAAACAACTAAAAACCTTTCTAAATCTTCTGAGTTAGTTGTAGAAACTTATATGGTTAATGTGCAATTAGAGCAGATATTTTCTTATTTAAAAGATGCAGAAACTGGGCAAAGAGGTTTTATTATTACCAATGATTCTATGTATTTAGAGCCATATGTTAAGAGTAGAGAAAGTATAAATAATAGTTTTGCAGAACTTAAAGAACTTACAAAAGAAAACGATTTTCAGCAAAACAACTTAAAAGATTTAAGTTCTTTAATTGATAAAAGACTTAATAATTTTGAAAGATCGTCAAGTTTTTCTGTCAATGATAATTTAGAAAGTCCCAAATTTGATCCCGTTTTTTTTGAGGGAAAAGAGTTAATGGATGCTATTAGAAATAAAATTTCTGAAATGATTGAACATGAAAGAGTTGAATTATTAAGAAGACAAGAAGACTACCAAACTGATGTATTATTAACACCTATTTTTTTATTTTTTCTTATTTTATTTTCAATAGCACTTGTTTTATTAGCCTATTATAAAATAACAAAAGATATAGAATCCTTAAAAAGTTATAATGAAGAACTAGAAACTTTTAAAGAATCTGCAAATCAATCTGAAATAATTAGCAAACATGGTAACTGGATTTGGGATATTGAAGAAGAAACCTACATTTATTCTGACAATTTGTATCGTTTATTAGGAGAACAACCTCAATCTTTTATACCAAATTTAGATACCTTTATGACGTATGTACATCCTGATGATAGAGAAAAACTAGAAAAAGATGTAGCAGCTATGATGGAAAATGAACATTTACCATTTGTCCATTTTAGAGTTATCCAGAAAAGTGGTAATATAAAACGCTTAAAATCTTATGCGCAAGTTTTAGAATTAGATGGTGTTAGAAAACTAATTGGTACAACTTCGGATGTTACTGATGAGTTTGAAAGCTTTAGATTGTTAGAAGAAAGAAATGCTGAATTAGAAAGAAATAACAAAGAACTTTCTGCTTTTAACCATGTTGCAAGTCATGATTTACAAGAACCTTTGCGAAAAATTCAAACATTTTTATCGCGTTTAGTAGATAAAGAATCTGATAATTTATCTAAAAACGGACAAGTATATATTTCTAGAATACAAAATGCAGCTTCAAGAATGCGTTTATTAATAGACGATCTTTTACAATTTTCTAGAACAAATAAATCTGAAAAAGTTTTTGAAACAGCCAATATTAATTTAATATTAGAAGGCGCAAAACAAGATTTAGCAGAAGCAATATCCGATTCTAACGCTTTGATAACTTCAGATACATTTCCTGTAATGTATGTAATTCCGTTTCAGATTCAACAATTATTCTCTAATTTAATTAGTAATTCTATAAAATATCAAAAGGGAGATTCTATACCAGAAATTTCTATTAAATATAATAGAATAAATGCTATTGAAGAAGATAAATTAGTAAAACCAAAAAAAGAGCATTATCATAAACTAACATTTACAGATAATGGTATTGGTTTTAAAAATGAATATGCAGAAAAAATATTTGTCCTATTTAATAGACTACATGGAAAAAGCGATTTTTCTGGAACAGGAATTGGTTTATCAATTTGTAAAAAAATAGTAGAAAACCATAAAGGTTATATTTTTGCAAACGGAACTCCAGATAAAGGAGCCACATTTGAAGTTTACTTGCCTATTTAATAGTTGTATATTAATTTATTCTTCACGAAATAATTTTTTTCATTTGATTAAAATTAAGTAATAATAGCTTTAAGGTTTTTATCATTTAAAATCTTATATATGGGAATTTTATAACTGTCCTAAAAAAACATGTAACATAGAAAGTTGAGTTTATACTGATCTTTGTAGTATAAAATTTCAATTAGTATTATGTATAGAATTAGTAAAAAAACACACGCTGTTTTAATTTTAATAACCATCTTAACGCTTTACTCTTGTAATTATATTGTTAATAAAAATGATGAAAAAGAAAAATCATCAAAAAATTCTGTTGAAAGAATAAAAACAAGTAAAGAACAAGCCAAGCTACTGGTTAATACAAGTAAAACAGTTATTGAAGTAATTGATATTTGTAAAAATGTTGAAAATTCTGAACTGGAAGAACCAAAAAGAACAATTATTAATAATTTAAAAACGAAACATATTAAAATCTTAGATGAAATTAAATTAGCTTCTTCTGCAATTATGGTTTCTGTACCTTATAATAATGGAGAATCAATTCAAAAATTAGATGATAAGCTTGTTTTTGAAGAAAAAATTGAGATGATTCAAAGTAAAGTTATAAAGCAAAGAGAACTTGTAAATTCACTAAAAAAGAGTTCATCGAATAAAATAATTTTAGAGTTAACAGACTCAATAATACCTTTAATAGATACTAATTTGAAATCTATACACGAAATTGAAACCAAATTTTTAACTATATAAAAAATAAAAATCATGAAATATTTAGCCACTTTTTTAGGAACCATTGTTATGTTTATATCAACTACAAATGTAGATTTGAACAAAATACATACCAATAATAGTATAGAGATTGATGAAGCAGTATTTGATGGAAATGAAGGAAATTTATATTTTTTTACAGATACTGATGAAAAAGCAATAACTATTGAAGATAATGAAAACAAACTTTTTAAAGACTTTGAATTAGCGCCAAATAGTTATGTTGGTAAAACTTTCGAGTTACAAATTGCACCTAATAAACTTAAAAATAATGTTTGTGATTCTAAAGCTGTAATAAAAATAACGTTAAAAGAATAAATAGTATGTTTATTTACAATATAAAAATTTAAAAACCTTTAAGATTTAACTTAAAGGTTTTTTAGTTTTGATAGAAGCTGAATTTAAATACTTGAAAAAGTACTTTTATTCGCTATTTATTACAATAAAATTCCTTCTAAAAGAGAATAATTTTTAAGCTCTAACAAACTCTTTTCTACAGATTTTTTTTGATTATTAATTATAGTTCTTAAACTTACTGGTAAATCATTATTTATTAGTAGCAAGTTATAATCTGCAATGCATTTTTCCTCTGCTAAAATAATTTCATTCAACATTCTTTTTTTATCAGTAATTTTTAAAATAGAATTTGCATTCATCCATTTTTCAAATTTTAAACCTGTTCCATAAGACTTTTTTGATGGTGCAATATTCGATTCTAATAAACATTTTTTTAAATCCATTGAATGTTGGCAAGACTCTAAATGCTTTTTTTTAAGAACAGGTTTTAAGTATGAATTCTCAACACATTCAGACATTTTTAAATACCCAATTTCTTTTTGAATAGAATTTTCTAAAAAAGAATCTAAAAACAAATTTAATTCCAATTGCTTTAACATAGTACAATTTTTAATGTAGCCAATTAACTACGCAACAAAACTACTCTTTAAAAGCGATTCACTTTAGCATTTTAGAGAAAATTGATAACGTATTTCAGCCATAAAAAAACTTAAATTCTATATTTAATATTTGTTATACAGTATTTTTAGTCTGTAATATATACTCTAAAATGTCATTAGAAAACTCTATATTGTTTGTTTTTTATTATTTATATAAATATTTTCGTAAAAAATATTAGACTTTAATGGATACAATTAACTCAATAGATTCTTTAAGAAAATTTTCTTTTAAGATTGAAGGAGATTTTATAGAAAACCAAAATGGCGGTTTTTTAACTTTTAAGAATGATTTTGGGTTAGGTAATGCAAAAGCATTTAAACTATTTCCTGGATTAGAAGTTATTACTTTTAATTTAACCGCAAAAAGAAGAATTACACTTAAAAACCTTTATAAAGCTAAAAATTGTTTGCATTTTATATTTTGTGTAGAAGGTAGTTTAGAACATCAATTTGAAGATAAGAAAAAAGTAAAAATTATACATAGACTTCAAAACGTTATTGTTGGGAGTAAAAAAAATAAATCTAGCAAAATAAGTATTCCTGAAAAAAGTAGAGCTAAATTTAGCATTATTACCATCGTTAGTATTAAAGAGCTCTCAAAAGAGTTGAGTAATAAAAGTCAACTTTCTAATTTATTAGAGAATATATTATCTACCATAAGTAGAACAAAAGAATATTCTTACTTTGGTGAAATTTCTAGTGCAACATCTCCATTTGTAGAAACTTTAGTAGGCACGAATCTTTCTGGTCTTTCTAATAGATTAATAAATGAAGCTGCTGTTTTTGAAATACTTTCTTTACAATATTCAAATCGTAAAAAAGACTTAAAAAATGTAGAGCAGAAAAGTACTTTATCTAAATTAGAAACATTTAAGATTATTCAATTAAGTGAATATATTAGTAATAATTTAAATGAAGAAATTTCGTTAAAATCACTTACAATTATGAGTGGTTTAAATCAAAAGAAAATTCAAAAAGGGTTCCAATTTTTCTTTAATGAAACCGTAAATAAGTTTATAGCAAACCTTAGAATTTTAAAAGCTAAAGAGCTTTTAGAAAATTCAGATTTATCGATTTCTGAAATTGTTTATAAAATTGGTTTAAACAGTAGAAGTTATTTTTCTAAAATTTTTTATAAAAAGTATGGCTTAACTCCTAAAGATTATAAGAAATACCATCATTTAAGCAATCCAACATTTCAATTATCTTATTCTTCTCAAGTTAGTGAAGGAATTCAACAAAAAGATTTAGAAAATATTTTAAATATTGCTAAAGAAAAAAATAAAAAATTAGACATTACTGGTTGTCTTATTTATCATAATAACTTTTTTTTCCAAATTTTAGAAGGACCAAAAACTGAGATTTTAAAACTAATTGAAACTATTAAAAACGATTCAAGAAACTTTAATTTAACTGTTTTATTTGAAGGTGTTAAATCAGGGAGAACCTTTAAAGAATGGAATATGAGTTTGATAAAAGGAGATTTTACTAATTTAGAAATCAATGAAAAGTTTGAAATTTTACCTATGGATTTCTTAGCTTTAACAGATGTTAAAAACCCGATAGCAAATAAATATATGTGGGAAAAAGCTAGAAATTTTTTAATTGTAAACCAAGAAATAGATTTATAAATGGTTTTTAATAAATTCTAATTTCAGATAATCTAGAATTTTTATATTTAGATGGCGTAACTCCATATCTTTCTTTAAATATTTTAGAAAAATAGCTATTACTTTTAATGCCTAATTCGTCTGCAATTTCTGCAATTGTTAGTTTAGATTTCTCTAGTAAAGTTCTTGCTTGATCTAGCCTTTTATTTCGAGTAAAATCGTGTACAGAGCAACTATAATAAATATTAAATAATTTTTGAAGTTTACTTTCTGATATAAAATTTTTATTAGCAATTTCTTCAATAGTTGGTAAATCGCTTAAATTATCTTCAACGTATTTAGAGATATGAATTATTTGATCTATCTCTTTTTCTGAAAGTGTATCTGTATGATCTTCAAGCGTATTCCCTAAATAAGTTTCTAAAGTATTTGATAAAATTGTATATGTTACTCCTTCTTTATATAGAGATCCAATAAAACCTTTTTTGGTATTATGTAGTATTCTATTTATCATTTCAAACTCTTCTGAACCAAAAGGATACGTATAGAAAAAAGGATTTATTGCTTTTACATCTCTCAACAGTTTGCTTAATTCATCTCCTAAATCAAACTTAAAAGAAGCCAATTTATGTTCAAATAAATTTCTATTTAATTCTAAACTGAAGATATGTATATTTTTGTCTTTTGGAATTTTAAAAGAATGAGTTTTACCAATAGAACTTCCAATAATAGCTCCACTATATTTAGGAATACTTTCAAAATCACCATCTTTTCCAAAGTTATGATAAAACGTATCTCCTAAATTAAAAACAAATTTTAGAGGATTAATTCTATTTTTATTCATTTTTAAAACCAAATCTTCTTTTAGCTTATAATCTGAATTCATAATCCCTAAACCTGATGCAAATTGTACTGCTGAAACTTCTCCAGTTCCATTAATTTCTGGAATTTTAAAAGAAGTAATATTATCTTCTTCTATAAAATCAGCACCCATAATTATTGCCATTTCTTTAACAATATCTTCTACAAAATGGTCTTCTACAGCAATTTTCTGGGGCATGTTTATTTTTTTTGCGCAATATACATTTTTAATTTTTTATGTTAAAAACTTGGAGGAATATTATAGATTCATATCAATTACAAGTTTTTTTTAAAAATCTATATCTAATAAAAAATAGCGTTTATAATTTTTCTACCTTATAAACGATAGCTTTAATTTAGGGATATTGCTTATGTGATAATGCTTGAATATAACCTATATTTGAGAGTATTAATAGATATTCCCCCTAATCTTTTATAAAAGCTAGACTATCCCCCTAAAGTTTAGCTTTTATTCTTTCTTCATTTTTTTGAGCTAATTTACTTTCGCTCATTAATAGAAAAACGAATTTGTTAAAAATTATAATTTTTTAAGAGTATCGATTAGTGCATCGAAATCTTGAGATTTGTCAAAAAAAGCTGTTGCACCATTTTTTAAACAAATCCTTTTTAATTCTATATTAATAGAAAATATAAAAACTTTTACAGGTTTCTTTTTTTCTTTAAGCCACTTTAGCAATTCTATTCCATTACCATCAGGTAAATTTAAATCTAGAACAATAAAATCGTAGTCTGTAAGCATTAACCTTGTTTTTGCTTCTTCTAAATTTACAGATAAATTTATTTTATTAATGTTCTGTAGGTCTTTTGCAGTATTGTATAATTTTTCTCCAATAAGAAAATCATCTTCAATTAGTAAAAGATTAATTTTATTTGTTGTCAAAATTTTAATTTTATTTAAAATTCAAATATATTATTAAATGAATTTTTAATAGGTAAGCAAAATCCTTATTTGTTGATCTTAACTATTAGAAGCTTACACATAAAGCATAAAGAAAGTATTTTAATTATTTGTTTTCACTAGAATTTTATTTGATCCATTATAAGGTTGTTAAACCTTCACGAATTGCATATTTTGTAAGTTCAGGTATGGTGTATAACTCTAACTTTTTCATTAAATTATTTCTATGAACATCTACTGTTTTAGGACTAAGAAATAAAAGTTCAGCTATTTCTTTAGATGATTTTCCTTCTGTTAAAAGCTGTAAAACTTCGGTTTCTCTAGAGCTTATTTTATTTAAATCTTCTTCTTCATTTAAAGAATGTAAATAATCCTGATTTATATTTTTAGATAGGTATTTTCTATTTTGCATTACAGTAGTAATTGCAGTTATTAATTCGCTTACATCGCCGTCTTTTAATAAATATCCATAACCTCCTGCTTGAAACATGGCTTGTACAAATTTTCTATTGGCATGCATAGAAAGCCCAATAATTTTAATTTCTGGATTCCCTTTAAGAATTTGTTTTGCAGATTCAATGCCATTTAAATTAGGCATAGAAACATCTGTAATTACTACATCTGGATTTAATTTTGCACATAATTTAATGGCTTCTCTTCCATTTGAAGCTTCACCAAGAATTTGCAAATTTGCTTTTTGTTCAATAAGATTTCTTAAACCATCACGTAACATTTGATGATCATCAACTAAAATAATAGTTATTTTTCTTGAGGGATTCATAATTCTAAAGGTATATAAATTTTAATCTTTGTTCCAACTTTTATTTCTGATTTTATTGTTATTGTTCCATTCATACTTCTAATACGTTCATTTACTGCAAATAAACCAAAACCAGAATTTGAACTTCCACTTGCTTTTAACACAGTAGTATCAAAACCTTTTCCATTATCTGTAAATAAAATATCAACTGCATTTTTATCTTTAATTAACTCTAAGGTTATTAAAGAGGCTTCCGCATATTTTATGGTGTTTGTAACCGCTTCTTGAATACAGCGAAATATTAAAATTGATTTGAAATCACTAAGTTTAACAGCATCTACATTACTATTAAATTTAAATTTGATGCCATATTTATTTTCTGTTTCTTCTGCGTACCAATCTAAGGCATCTACTATCCCTAACTGATATAATACAGGTGGTGATAGCTCATACGTAATTTTACGACTATTTTCTAAAGCGTTAGAAATATGCGATTTAATAAATTCAAGGTCTTTATAAATATTTTTTAGTTCGGTTTTCTTTTCTAAATCCGTAATTCTCATTTTTGAGATTACTAAAGATTGACTTAAATGGTCGTGGATGTTTGCTGCAATTTCTTTTTTTTGTTTTTCCTCGATTAAAGAAATTTCGCTAGTTAATTTTTGAAGAGAAGATTGGTATTCTTCTATTTCTTTTTTTGCAGACATCCATTGTGTAATATCTCTACTTGTTGAGATTAAAGAAGCAATTTTATTATCTTCAATTATTGGAGAAATTAAGGTTTCCAACCAAATAAAATGACCTTTTTTATGTCGAATTCTATATATTATGGCTTCTATTGTTATACCTTTTAAGAGCTTGTTTTTAAAAGCTTCTTTAATCTTATTAATATCCTCTTTGTGAATTACTTCTATAAATTGTTTTTTGAGAAATTCTTCTTGTTTATAACCCAATAAATTTTCGACAGCAGGACTAATGTATTTAAGGTTTGTATTAGGATCTTGGAGAGCTATAATATCATTCGTATTATCTGCCAAAAATCGATACATTTCTTGTGCTTTTTTTCGTTCTGTAATATCTAAAACAATAGCAATAAAATTTTTATGATTGGCATCTTCAACTATTTTTAAGTGAATTTCTACAGGATAAATACTACCATCTTTTCTTTTGTGATTTGTAAAAAATATTATTTTCTCTAATTCCTTGTTTTTTAAAGGTTCAACAAGTTTCTTAAATGAAGATATTGTATAATCTGGCTTTATGTCTATCGGATTTATAGTATCTATTTCTTGATTTGTATACCCTAAGTTGACTAAAGCACTTTGATTAACATATTGGAAACTGAAGGTTTCAGAATCGAAAATATAAATTTCATTCAAACTATTTTCTAAGGTTTCTTGAAATCTTAATTTTTCTCGCTCTACTTTTTTACGGTTGGTAATATCTTCACAAATAGCTACAGTTCTTTTGGGTGTTCCATTTTCGTCTCTTATAAACGCCAAGTGAATACGAACCCAAACAATACTGCCATCTTTTTTTATATAGCGTTTTTCATTGTTATAATTTCCTTCTCCACGAGCTGCTTTTTTGAATAATTCCAAATCTTTTTCAACATCATCAGGATGTGTAAGTTCTGAAAATTTCATTTTTAACAATTCATCTACAGAATACCCTGTTATATTCTCATAATAAGAATTAACTAACATTATCTCGCCATTAGTTGGATCAACCTGACCAATACCTAAAGAGGCAATCTCAAAAATGGTTCTGAATTTAGCTTCACTTTCCTTAACTGAAATTTCAGCTTGTTTCTGTTCGTTGATATTCTGAATACTACCATAAATACGTGTGCATACATCATTAAGAAATTCTGCTTTAAAGTTTACACGAACCCATAGTTCTTTTTTATCAACAGTTATAATAACAGCTTCTAAATCGTAAGATTTACCCTGTGAAATACATTTTTCAATACTAGACTTTATAAGTTCGTGAAAATCTTTTCTATAGAAATTAATGGCTTCATCTAATTTAGGTGTATACTTTTCAGCATCTGTTCCATGAATTAAATGTACTTCTTCTGACCAAAAAACAGTTTCTTCTACTAAGTTTAATTCCCAGATACCTATTTTAGCTAAGCTACCAACTTGTTTATTTAATTTTATTAAGTTCTTTTCTTCTGTAATATTTCGTATTACACCTCTTTTTCCAATAATTTTTTTATGCTCGTTAAAAACAGGTTGTACCATGTTTCGTATCCAAAGTTCTTCATTTTTTGAAAAAACAACTCTTAATTCTAAATCGTAAGGAGTACCATATTCTTCTAATTTTTTATTTGCAATGCTAATTTTTTGTTGAGATTCTATATCAAAATACCTTTTCGCTATATCATATTTTAATATTTCATCTTCTGGTTTTAATTTATAGAGTTGATAAATATAATCTGACCAAGTAAGTGTATTCTTAACAAGGTCTTGGTACCAATACCCTATTTTTGCTAACTTACTAGCTTGGTTCATGGTATCTTGATTTCTTTCAGCCTCTTCTTTTGCTTTTATCAAAGCTAATTGAGCATTTTTTTCTATGGTAATATTTTGTGATACACCTCTTCTACCTACAATTTCATTTTTTTCATTATAAACGGGTTGCCCTAAGTTTCGAATCCAAATATTTTCATTTTTTGAATTGATTAAATTTAACTCTAACTCATAAGGAATTCCTTTTGTTGCCAACTCTATAGTTGCTTCAACAATTTCTTTTTTTGATTTTTCAGTATAAAAACTTAGAATTACATCAAGATTTGGGATTTCTTCTTCAAAATTAGTTCCGTATATTTTATGTATCTCATCAGACCAAGAAATTAAATCTTTTTCTTTATCATAGGCCCAATATCCTATTTTAGCCATTCTTCCAGCCTCTCTAATAGAATATTCGCTTTTTTCTGCTTCTTCTTTAGCTTCAATTAATTTTTCTTTGGCTAGTTTACTTTCAGTTACGTCTCGTTCTATAGAAATCCAGTGAGTATAAGTACCTTTTTCATCAGCTACAGGAATAACTGTAAAGTTTGTCCAAAATTCTTCTCCGTTCTTTTTGTAATTAGTTGTGGTAACTTCGCAAGGCTCCCAATTTTCGATTGCTTTTGTTAATTTTGTAAGTTCTTCTCTATCTGATTTAGGCCCTTGTAGTATGCTTGGTGTTTTGCCTATTATTTCTACTGCAGAGTAACCTGTCATTTTAGTAAAAGCTTCATTTACATAAATAATTTTATGTCCAATTTCATCAACTGGTTGTGCTTCTGTTATAATAACAGCATCATTGGTATGAGTAATAACACTTTCTAATAATTTTAAATGTTGTTTTTCTTCAATTTCATTTGTAATATCTCTTGAATTGATAACAATACCATTAACTGCAGGATTGTTAAGCATATTTGTTAATACAGTTTCAATCCATCTATATTCATTATTATTGGTTTTAGCTCTGTAATGTTTCATAACAACCCTATCTTGAGTAGCTACTTTTTTAAGACTTTCTTGAGCATTTTCAATATCATCTGTATGTATAAATTCAAATGCATTTTTACCAATAAATTCTTCAGGTGGTATCCCAGCAATTTTGGTACTTGAAGGACTCATGTAGGTATAAGTTCCTTTACTATCAATTATTGCATATAAGTCATAACCTTCTTGAACCAATGCTTTAAAACGTTGTTCGCTTCGTACTATTTTTTCTTCTGCTTTTTTCTGTTCTGTAATATCTTGTAGAACTCCTCTTCTACCAATAATTTTATTATTTTCATTATAGATTGGCTTAATGATAGCTCTAAACTTAAGGTGTCTACCATCCTGCATTTTTAAATCAAGCACCTCATCCATTGTAATGCCAAATTCCATACAGTTATCAACTCCTTTTTGTAAAATTGTATTAGATTCTTCTGTAAACAATTTTGGGATTTCTTCAATAGGGAATCTCTCATTTATAGAAAACTCAAAAAGATTATGCAGTTCATGAGAAAAGTAATCTTTTTGATTGTCAAAATATAGTTCATAAGCACCAATTTTAGCTAACTTACTAGCTTCTTTCAATAAAAACTCATTAAATAAAGTTTTCTTAAGAGATTCATTAATTGTTGTTTTTGATGCTTCTAAATCTTCTTCATAATTTTTTAATTCTGTAATATCGTCTATAGTTACGCAAACTCTAAAAGGCTCTTCTTCATCATTTCGAAACTCAGGTATTGCATTAACTTTTAACCAAACATACAAACCAGTTTTGAAATTAATTGCGCCAGCAATAATATTACGTACGGGTTTTTTACTTATAATAGCTCTTTTTGCAGGAATTTCATATAAATCTAAACTTTCCCCATTTCTATTTATTGATTTCCAAGCAGGGTCAAAAAGAGATTTTCCAATCATTTCTTTTTCACTTATTTCTAAAATGTTTAAAGTAGATTTGTTTACGGAAGTAACAATACCTTCTGGTGTTGCATAAATAACTCCATGAGACATATTTTCAAAAAGATCCTGATATTGTTTTTGATTTTTTTTAAGAATCGCAGTATAATCTTTTACCTTTTTATCCCTTTTCTTTAGAGCAAAATAGATAAGAATAGAGCTCACTAAAACAAAAAATACACCTTTATAAGATTGCATTTCACTTAAGGCTTCATTAGAAATGTTTTCTTCAAAAAAGAACAATAAAAACTTATCTGAAAAGATAATGTATAGAGAACAAATTATAAAATAAATTACAGCAATACTAGTGGAAGATACTAATTTATTAGAGTATTGTTTTAATATCATATGTTTTAAAAATAAGGGGATTTAAAAATACAAAAAAAAAGTAACTCTTTTAGAGCCAATTATACTTTAATTTAAAAATAAAAAGCCTTTTAAAGAAAAATTCTTTAAAAGGCTTAAAGTACGAGCGGAGAGACTCGAACTCTCACACCTTTCGGCACTAGATCCTAAGTCTAGCGTGTCTACCAATTCCACCACGCTCGCAATTTGGTTTGCAAATATAAACAATCAAACCAAACTACAAAGCAGTTCATTATTATTTTTATATTTTTGATGTAAATTTAAATTTATCTTATGGATTCAGTAAAATCATACATAAAAGAACACAAACAACGTTTCTTAGACGAACTAGTAGAATTGCTAAAAATACCCTCTGTAAGTGCAGATAACGCTTTTAAAAAAGATGTTCTATTAACAGCAGATTTTGTTTTAGAGAGTTTAAAAAAAGCAGGCTGCGATTCTGTAGAACTTTGCGAAACTGATGGCTATCCAATTATTTATGGCGAAAAAATCATCAACAAAGATTTACCAACGGTTTTAGTGTATGGACATTATGATGTACAACCAGCAGATCCTATAGAATTATGGACTTCTCCTCCATTTGAACCTGTTATTAAAAAAACGGAAATTCATCCTGAAGGTGCAATTTTTGCAAGAGGTGCTTGTGATGATAAAGGGCAAATGTACATGCATGTAAAAGCTTTTGAATATATGATTGCGTCAGGAAATTTACCTTGCAATGTAAAATTTATGATTGAAGGTGAAGAAGAAGTTGGCTCTGTAAATTTATCTGCTTTTGTAACCAAGAATCAAGAAAAGTTAAAAAATGATGTAATTATTATTTCTGATACAGGAATGATTGCCAATGATATTCCATCCATAACAACAGGTTTACGTGGGTTGAGTTATGTAGAAGTAGAAGTTACTGGCCCAAATAGAGATTTACATTCTGGTTTATATGGAGGTGCAGTTGCCAATCCAATTAACATCTTATCAAAAATGATTGCTTCTTTACATGATGAAGATAATCATATTACCATTCCAGGTTTTTATGATGCTGTTCAAGAATTATCAACAGAAGAAAGAGCAGAAATGGCAAAAGCTCCTTTTAGCTTAGAAGAGTATAAAAAGTCGATTGCTATTGATGATGTTCATGGTGAAAAAGGCTTTTCAACAAACGAGCGAAATTCGATAAGACCAACTTTAGATGTTAATGGAATTTGGGGTGGTTATATTGGTGAAGGTGCAAAAACAGTAATTGCAAGCAAAGCGTATGCAAAAATTTCGATGCGTTTAGTACCAAATCAAGATTGGAAAGTAATTACAGAATTATTTAAAAATCATTTTGAAAACATTGCTCCAAAATCAGTAAAAGTAAAAGTTACACCACATCATGGAGGTCAAGGTTATGTAACTCCTATTGATAATATAGCGTATCAAGCTGCAAGTGAAGCTTATGAAACTACTTTTGGTAAAACTCCAATTCCACAAAGAAGTGGAGGTAGTATTCCTATTGTTGCTTTGTTCGAAAAAGAATTAAAAAGTAAAACTATTTTAATGGGATTTGGTTTAAACTCAGATGCAATACATTCTCCTAACGAGCATTTTGGTGTTTGGAATTATTTAAAAGGAATAGAAACCATTCCACATTTTTATGCTAATTTTGCAAAACTATCTTTATAATTGTTATAATATAGCTTGCTAGCCTATTTTCTTTATCATTTAAACGATATAATTAAACAATTGGCAAAAAAAATTCCTCAAAATAAATATTAGTAATAAATTTGACGATTAAAGTTTGAAACAAATAAATCAACACATAAATAAAAATAAAATGAAAAAAATTTACCTTGGGGCAGTATTTACACTAATGTCTTTTTTCGCGAGTGCACAAGATTACGATCATTGGTCTATTGATATTGGTGGAGGAATTCATCAAGTTGGCTCTACTTTATCACCAGGGTTTAGTGAAAATATTTTTGGTCAAGGACATATTGGTTATAGATATATGTTTAACGAAAAATTTGGTTTAAGATTAGATTTAGGTTACAATAGTTTCACAGCAAATGAAGATTCTCAACCATTTACATCTAACTACTACAGAGCTAGTTTAGAAGGTGTTGTAAACTTAGGAAGTGTTTTAAAATTTCATACTTGGACAAATCGTTTTAACCTTTTAGCACATGGAGGTGTTGGAGCTGCTTCATTAAATATAACAGATCCAGTAGATAATGGTGGAGATGTTATGTTTGCAATGAACTTTGGTATTACACCTCAGTTTAAATTAAATAATAGATTCTCATTATTTTTAGATTTTTCATCACTTATCCACTTTTATCAAGAAGATAATTTTGATGGAGGACCAAATTCTGCAACAAGAGAATCTAACATCAGCCTATTTAATACTTCTATAGGACTTAACATAGCACTTGGAAAAAACAAACAATCTGCTGATTTCTGGAGAGGTGAAGAAGCAATTGTAGTAAACTCTGAGTTAGAATCTATAAAAAATCGTTTAGATACTGCTGAAAAAGAAATCCAAGTTCTAAAAACAAAAGAAAGTTCTCCTAATAAAGAACTTATTATGACAGAATTAGATAATAGATATGTTAAGAAAGGTGAAACTACGTATGGTGATGTTGTAACAAGCTCTAATGTAGATTTTATTAAAGAACTTTTAAACAGAGGGTATGTAAATGTATTTTTTGACATAAACAGTACTAAAATTCAGAAAGAATCTTTATCTTCAGTAAACTATTTAAGACAATTTTTATATGACAATCCTTATGTAAATGCTTCTTTAATTGGTTTTACAGATGAAACTGGTAGCGAAGAACGAAACCAAACTTTATCTAACAATAGAGCAAAAGCTGTTTTTGATATGTTAGTTGCTTCTGGAATTAGTCCAACTAGATTGTCTTATGGTGGTGTTGGTGAAGACAAAACAATGTCAAAAGGTGCTAGACAATTAGCAAGAAAAGTTACTTTTAAAATTAACTAATAAAATAGTTAGTTTTTAAACTAAAAAAATCATCTATAATTTAAATTATAGATGATTTTTTTATACGTAATTTTTAAATAACTAGAATAATTGATTGATGATTATATATTTTATAATACAATATAAACACTAACCAACAAAAGAGTTACCTAGTTATTCTTTTAAAATATAAGCTTTTAAAATATAATCTACTTTTGGATATTCTTTGCGTAGAAACTCGTTTCCTAATTTTGCTATTTCACCTTGTTTACGTCCTAAATTGTCTCCATAACCATCGTAAAACTTCAATACATTATCTTGGCCAGCAATTACTTTTGCAACCACAGGAAAACCTGTAACTCCAGAATACGCTAACTCATCTAACCTATAATTTTCTTTTAAATTGATAAATATTTGGTTAGATCTTGTACTAACTCCTCCTCTAGCAAAAGAAATGGTCATAGAATCATTTTTTTTGATGACAGGTTCGTCTTCAATACCTCTTTTTTGCCAAGCGTTATTTATAAGTGAATCATTATGAATACCAAACTGCGCAACAAAATTAGGAACAACTCTAAAAATTGCTACATCAATATAATAATCATTTTTTATTAATTGATATAATCTATCCACTCCATTTGGCGACCATTCTCTAACAGCTTCAATATCGAAATTTCCTTGAGTAGTTTCAAATCTAGCTTTAAAAGTTGCAGGTGCTTCTTTTTTTAACCATTTTTCTTTAAACTTTTTTGTAGCACAAGAAGTCATTAAAATAATAGATGCTAATACTAATATTCTTTTCATTTTTTGTTTTTATAGAAACTCAAAGGTACTTAAAAAGACAAAAACTTTAACTCTACATTTGTAGAACTCACTTTTTTATTCTATGTTTGTAGAGTAAAAACAAATAACGATGCAATTATCTAAAACCGAAGAGCAATTAATGCAGTATTTATGGAAACGTAAAAAAGCATTTTTAAAAGATTTATTAGACGATTTCCCTGAACCAAAACCAGCAACAACAACAGTTGCAACTTTGTTAAAGAGAATTAAAGACAAAGGTTTTATCGATTATAAGTTGTTTGGGAAATCGAGAGAATATTATCCCATCATCAAAAAGACAGATTATTTTTCGAATCATGTAAATGGGTTGATTAAAAATTTCTTTAACGATTCTGCTAGTCAGTTTGCTTCTTTTTTTACGAAAGAAACTAATTTAACAACTCAAGAATTGGAAGAATTAAAAAAGGTTATCGATACTCAAATTAAAAATCAAGAAAAATGATACTATACATATTAAAATCGGCAACTTGTTTAGCCTTGCTTTTGGCATTTTATCACTTGGTTTTAGAGCGAGAAAAAATGCATAATTTTAATCGTTTTTACTTATTAGGAAGTGTATTATTTTCCTTTTTAGTGCCTTTGTATATTATTTATATTGATGTTGCTCCTCTTGTTTTAAAAGCGACACCAACAACTAGTTTTTCTTATCCAACAGAAATAACTCCTGAAATTATAATTGAAAAATCGATTGATTATACACTCATATTTATAGGTATTTATAGTCTTATTTCATCAATCTTATTCATTCGATTTGGAAAAAATTTATTTCATATTATTCAAAAAATAAGAAAGAACAAACAAGTAAAGTATCAAAAAGCGGTTTTGGTTTTGGTTGATGATGCAATCTTGCCTCATACTTTTTGGAACTACATTTTCATCAACAAAAAAGATTATGAAAATCAAAAAATAGAACAGGAATTATTTACACACGAATTGACACACGTAACTCAAAAACACACATTAGATGTTTTGTTTTTAGAATTTCTTCAAGCTATTTTCTGGATAAATCCTTTCTTTATTTTACTTAAAAAAGCAGTTCAATTAAATCATGAATTTTTAGCAGATGAAACTGTTATCAACCAAAATAAAAATACTATTCAATACCAGCATTTATTACTGAATAAAGCTGCTTGGAAAAACGACTATTACTTGGCCAGTAATTTGAATTATTCACTTACTAAAAAAAGATTAAAAATGATGACAACACAAAGTTCCCAAACCAAAATTTGGATTAAAAAGCTGGCAGTAATTCCACTTTTAGCAGGTTTTATTTTCCTCTTTGCAGAAAGAGTTGAAGCGCAAGAAATTATTGAAATTAAAGAATATATAGATACTCCAATTAATGATTTACAAATTGAAAATTTAGACCCAGAAGATATTAGGGTAAAACTAAAAGACATAAATTCATTACAAATCATCTATTTAGATAAAGACACTATCATTGAAAAAAGTATTGCTTCTAAAAAACAAATGAATGAATATAAGCTGCTTTTAAATGAAGGAAAAAAACATAATATCTACAAATTAAAGAATATTAATAAGATGCAAACTATATATAGTTTGATGTCCAAGAAGCAAAAGAATTCTGTTCAAAATATATCTGAAATAATTCCTCCACCTCCACCACCAAAAAATAATACTTCTAAAATAAAGGAAACGAAAAAAATTGAAGAAATTGATGAACTTTTTAAATTATCCAAAATTCAAAAAGATTCATTGTATAAATACAAAAAAATTAATAGTTATTATGAAGCCATTAGAAATAAAAAACCACATTATGTAGATAGTGATGAAGAACGTAAAGAAATATTAGAAGGAATATTTTCAGATCTTGGTTCTAGGTATTTTAATCTTTCTAAAGAAGATAAAAAGAAAGCAAAAAGACCAGTGCTTCCTCATGATCCTTATGTAAGATTAAGAAAAAACAACAAAGTTTTCTACAAATTGAAGAAAGATTTAACTGAAGAAGATAAATTACTAATTCCACCTCCACTACCTGTTCCTAATGCAACTAAAGAAGAAATTGAAAAAGCTAAAAATGCTTACGAAGCTTGGAAAAAAAGAACTGGAAATGACTTTGCTCCTCCACCTCCACCAAAGAAAAAGCAAGAAGCAAATAAAAATATAAAGGTTGAAGAAAATTCTATAGCTGATTTTAATATCGAATTTGAAAAATCTGATAATTTGATAAAAATGAAATGTTTAAAAGGTTGCAATTGGAAAACTTTAAATTTCACAATGAACGAAAACAAAAATAAAGTTATCAATAGAATTGGTATGAATGAAAGCGAAAAAAGTGAGTTTATATTTTTCATTCAGAATAAAAATAATAAAATACAACTGAAAAGTATGAAAGGAACTGCTTGGGAAACTTTGGAATTTACTTTAAACAACAAAGCAAAAGTTAACCAATTTGGCGTAACTGCCTATTAACCTTAAAAACATCGATTTTATGCTAAATTAATTTCAGGTAATTTCGATGTTTTTTTATGTAACAATTTCAATTTTAAAGCGTTGTATTTGTATAAATAAAAACTAAACTGTGCTTAAAAATTTCTTTCTTGTCTGTTCTGGAGTCGATAAAAACCTAATTAACGAATGTTCTAATGGCGAACAAAATAAATACGCTGGTATTGGAGCCACTGTTTTTTTTACAGCAATTATGGCAACCATTGCAGGCAGTTATGCTTTATTTACTGTGTTTGATAATTTGTTTGCAGCTATTTTCTTTGGATTGATTTGGGGGCTTTTAATCTTTAATTTAGATCGTTTTATAGTTTCGACAATCAAAAAGTCAGATTCTAAATTGAAAGAATTACTACAAGCTGCTCCAAGAATTGTCTTAGCGATTATTATTGCTGTTGTAATTTCTAAACCTTTAGAATTAAAGTTGTTTGAGAAAGAAATCAATCAAGTTTTATTGACCAAAAAAAACCAAATGACTTTGGATAATAAAACGCAAATAGCCCAACAATTTACGCCAGAAATTTCAAAAATAAATTCAGAAATTGAGGTTTTAAAACAAGAAGTGATTGGCAAAGAAAATGAAACCAATACTTTGTATGAAACCTATATTGCAGAAGCTGAAGGTACAAAAGGAACTAAAAAATTAGGAAAAGGCCCTGTTTACGAAGAAAAAAGAGCCAAACACGATGCTTCTTTATTGGCTTTAAATCAGTTGAAAAAAGAGACTCAAGAAACCATCAAAGAAAAAGAAACAGCCATTGCTGTTTTAGTGGAAAATCAAAAATTAGCGGAAACAAAATCGCAACCTATTATTGCTAATTTTGATGGATTAATGGCAAGAATAAATGCACTTGGAGAATTACCTTGGTTAACTTCCTTCTTTATTTTCTTATTGTTTTTGGCTATTGAAACTTCGCCCATTATTGCAAAACTTTTAGCGCCAAAAGGCGAATACGATTTTAAGTTAGAGGAAAAATTATCGGCTGTAAAAACTTGGGCTACGCAACAAATGCAGCAAAGAGAACAAATGTTGCAGGCAGATATTGCTATAGATAATAAAGTGTATAAAGATATTACTGCAGATGATGATTTGTATAACTACAAACAAAAAATGGCAAGAGAATTAATGAAACTACAAGCAGATTCTTTTTATAAGAAACAACAAAAAATGTTATAGAAAAGTCTTCAGATTCTAATAATGACTACAAATTCAAACAAGTTTAGCCCAGATTGAGGCATTTGTTTGAGCTCTTTTTGCCTTTTTGGGCAAAAAAGCGAGTGCTGAAAGCTGGAATAGCTTCAAAAAAAACTTAAAAACTTGGGATATTTGTAGTGTAAGATCCCGATTTTTATCGGGATTTGTTCAACTAACATTTTTAAAATTAGCTTCGCTTATTTAAAAATTAGTTTCACAAAAAAAAGCGTCCCATTTAAGGGAAGCTTTCCATTGGTTAACAAAACCAAAGACATTTTTTAAAAAAAATGCCAAAACAACACAACTAAATGTTACTTCAACAAAAAGCAACACACAAATATACGTTGTTTTTGTAAATTCTAAAATAAATATCATTTTTTTTATAATTTTCGCAATTGACTATTTGTAGTTACATTGTATCTTTGTGGCTTAATAAAATCAGAAAATTTAAAGACCAAATGCAATTATCAGAACAAGAAGTTGTACGTAGACAAAAGCTTACAAAATTAAGAGATTTAGGTATTAATCCTTATCCAGCAGATTTATTTCCTGTAGATTCAAACTCAAAGGAAATAAAACAGGAATATGTAGAAGGAAAACAGGTGGTAATTGCTGGTCGTTTAATGGTGATTAATATTCAAGGAAAAGCTTCTTTTGGACAATTGCAAGATGGTGAAGGTAGAATTCAGTTGTATTTTAATAGAGATGAAATTTGCGAAGGTGAAGACAAATCTATGTACAATGATGTCTTTAAAAAATTATTAGATCTAGGAGATTTTATTGGTGTTACTGGTACTCTTTTTACTACTAAAGTTGGTGAAAAAACAGTAATGGTTAAGGAGTTTAAAATGTTATCTAAATCTTTAAAACCTTTGCCAATTCCTAAAGTAAAAGATGGTAAAACATACGATGCTTTTACAGATCCAGAAATGCGTTACAGACAACGTTACGCAGATTTGGTGGTAAATCCAAAAGTAAAAGAAGTGTTTATTAAAAGAACAAAATTGTTTAATGCAATGCGTTCTTTCTTTAATAACGCTGGTTATTTTGAAGTTGAAACACCTGTTTTACAGCCAATTCCTGGAGGTGCAGCTGCAAGACCTTTTATAACGCATCATAATTCTTTGGATATTCCTTTATATATGAGAATTGCCAATGAATTGTATTTAAAAAGATTAATTGTTGGTGGTTTTGATGGTGTGTATGAATTCTCTAAAAACTTTAGAAATGAAGGAATGGATAGAACTCATAATCCTGAATTTACAGCCATGGAAATCTATGTATCGTACAAAGATTATAATTGGATGATGGATTTTTGTGAGCAACTTTTAGAGCATTGTTCAATTGCTGTAAATGGAACTTCAGAAGCTACTTTTGGCGAGCATAAAATAGATTTTAAAGCTCCTTATGCAAGAGTAACCATGGCAGATTCTATTAAACATTTTACCGGTTTTGATATTACTGGAAAAACCGAAGATGAAATTAGAGCTGCTGCAAAATCAATGAAAATTGAGGTTGATGAAACCATGGGGAAAGGAAAATTAATTGATGAAATTTTTGGTGAAAAATGTGAAGGAAACTACATTCAGCCAACTTTTATTACAGATTATCCTAAAGAAATGTCTCCACTTTGTAAAGAACATAGAGACAACCCAGAATTAACAGAGCGTTTTGAGTTAATGGTTTGTGGTAAAGAAATTGCAAACGCGTATTCTGAATTAAATGATCCAATTGACCAGCGTGAGCGTTTTGAACATCAATTAAAATTAGCTAAAAAAGGAGATGATGAAGCTACCGAATTTATTGATGAAGATTTCTTAAGAGCTTTAGAATACGGAATGCCTCCAACTTCTGGAATGGGAATTGGAATGGATAGATTAATTATGTTTTTAACCAATAATCAATCGATTCAAGAAGTGCTGTTCTTTCCTCAAATGAGACCAGAGAAAAAAGCGCCTTCTATTGAATTAAATGATGATGAAAAAGCAGTTTTGGCAATGATTACAAAAGCAGAAAAAATAGAATTAAACGAATTGAAAACGCAATCTGGTTTATCGAACAAAAAATGGGATAAAACCATTAAAGGTTTAACGAAGAAAGATGTTGCCAAAGTTTCTAAAACTGAGGAAGGTTTGTTTGTAGAAATTATGTAATAATTTCTAATACTGAACTTGTTTCAGTATCTTCCAAATTAAAATAATTAAAAAGGAATTACAGCAATGTAGTTCCTTTTTTTTATGCTGATAAATTGTTTTTCAAAGTTTAAAATCAAAAGAAAAATAAATTTTTAAAAATAAGACAAAAGTCGTATATTTGAAGTCAAATGTATTTTTATTATGGATTATAAAAAAAACACTTCCAATTTTGCTGTGGTTAATGAAGCGATAAATAGTTATGTAACAAATTTAAATACAGCGTCTATCTTTAATTTCAATAAAGAAAATAATTCTTTTTCAGATTTTTTTGATAATAAAATGCTTGTTATTCAGGTTATTAAAAAAGGATTGCCTTATAAAATATTTAATGCTATTAAAAAAATAATTCCTTTTACGGAAGATGAATGGGCAAACTATTTAAATATTTCTAAAAAATCCTTACAAAGATATAGCAATGACAAAAATCATTTATTTAAACCAATTCATACAGAAAAAATTATAGAATTGGCAGAAGTTACCAATTTTGGTAAAGATGTTTTTGATTCTACAGAACAATTTTATTTGTGGTTAAATACACCATTATTTGTCTTCAATAATTTAAAACCTTCAGAACTTTTACAAGATTCTTATGGTAAAGAATTGGTGATGGAAGAATTAAACAGAATAGAGCATGGAATTTTTGGCTAATGAAGCTTTTTAGACTATCCAAGAAAAAATACGCAACTGCTTTTAATGGAAAAGGTGCAGCAAAATCTAACAACAGATGGAACTCTAAAGGCACAGAAATTATCTACACAGCAGAAAGCAGAGCTTTAGCCATGGCAGAAGTTGCAGTTCATGTAACAATGGCGACTTTACCAAAAGATTTTGTGATGCTTACTATTGATGTTCCTGATGAAATTGAAATCAAAAAAATTGATTTGAAAGATTTAGATGAAAACTGGAATATGATGTTACCAAATTCTAAAACTAAAAAAATTGGCGATGTATTTATTGATGATTTGGAATTCTGTATTTTAAAAGTACCTTCTGCAGTTGTGAAAGGCGATTTTAATTATTTGATAAATCCGCATCATAAAATGTTTAAAAAGATTAAAATAATTGATGTAACCAATTTTCCTTTTGATAAAAGAATCTTTCAATAAAAAAGCAATTTCGTAAAATTTTAAAGGATATTTGTCCGATAAATAATTTTGAAAACCCATCAATGGAAACTTACAAGAAAATAATTGAAGACATTTATTTAGAATTAAAAAATGTTGATGACATAGGTAAAGTTGCCAATTATATTCCTGAATTAGGAAATGTAAACGACAAAAATTTTGGAATTCATATTACTACAATTGATAAAAATTCTTTTGGAATTGGCGATCATGAAAAAAAGTTTTCCATACAAAGTATCTCTAAAATTTTATCTTTAACCTTAGCCTATAAATTAGAAGGAGAAGCTTTATGGGATAGAGTTGATGTTGAGCCTTCTGGAAATCCTTTTAATTCTTTACAGCAATTAGAATCTGACAAAGGAATTCCTAGAAATCCGTTTATAAATGCTGGAGCTATTGTTATTTCAGACATTTTAGTTGGACATTTTAAAAATCCAAAGGAAGATTTTTTGAGTTTTTGTAAGGGCATTTCTAACAATCCAACCTTAAATTATTCTGAGAAAGTTGCGCAATCTGAAAAGAAAACTGGCTTTAGAAATAAAGCACTTTGTAATTTTATAAAATCTTTTGGTAATATTAAAAATGATACAGAAAAGGTTTTAGATTTTTATTTTCATATGTGCTCTTTAAGAATGAGCTGCAAAGATTTATCTGAAATATTTCTTTATTTGGCAGACGATAATTTTTTGTGTCAAAAAGGAAAGAGAATCCTCACAGAAAGTCAGGCAAAGAGAATTAACGCAATTATGCTTACTTGTGGTTTTTATGACGAATCTGGCGAATTTGCTTTCAGAGTTGGTTTACCAGGAAAAAGTGGTGTTGGTGGTGGTATTGTAGCTATTCATCCAGACAAATTTTGTATTACAGTTTGGAGTCCGAAATTAAATGTAAAAGGTAACTCTTATAAAGGAATGTTGTTTTTGGAAAAGTTTACATCAAAAACTGAATCCTCAATTTTTTAGGAGTTTTTTTGTAGGTTTCAATTAAAATGATGAACTTTCTGCTTTCAATCAAAACTAAATGATATGAAAGCATTTGAAATTTATTGTTTTTATTCTTTAAAGATGCTAAAAATAACAATGGTAATTACATGTTAGAAGAATCTTGGAATATTGCTGTTATTGGAAATGATTTCGATTTATAAGGACATCAAAAAAAAAAGAACTATTCTAGCAACACCTATGGCTATATGATTTCATCAGTAAAAATAATACTATAAATGAGTGACAAAATAATAGATTTATTTGAAGAAATTTTTACGACACATAAAGAATATTGTGGAACTGTTATTGAAACTCACATTCAAAAACTAAAGGAATTAGATACATATCTACCTCCAATGCAATCGTTTTTTATTGTTACCAATACAACTACACAAAAATATCCTTTTATCAGTAAAAACTTCGAATACACACTTGGTTTGGATAGAGAAAAAATGACTACAATAGGTGCTCCTTATTGGTTTTCTCATTTTCATCCAGAAGACATTCCTATTTGGATGCGCGCTTTAAACGACTTAATGTTGTTTACAATGACAGAAGTTCCGATTGAAGACAGAAGTAAATTAAGTTATACTTGGAATTTTAGAGTAAAAAATAATAAAGACGAATATTTGAATGTGTATGAGCATCAAACACCAACTTATTTTGATGAAAATGGGAAACCAATTATTGGAATTGCGCATCAAAGTGTTATTGGTGGTGATGAAAAGAGACCAATTATTGCAACAGTAAAAAAATTAAATAAAAAAAATGAGTATGAAACTATTTTTTATAAAAATTACTCACAAAAATTACTCACAGTTTCTTTAACCAATAGAGAAAAGGATATAGTTAGGTTGTTGGCATTAAACAATACTACCAATCAAATTGCTGAAAAATTGCATATAAGTCCACATACAGTAAGTGCGCATAGAAAAAATATTTTAGCAAAGTTAAATTTCGATTCTACTAAAGAATTAGTACAGTATTGTTTGGTAAATCTTTTGTTTTAAAGATTTTAAACTAAAAATTATATAAAAGCAAAGAGACCGTAAAAACGGTCTCTTTTTTTGTGATTAAAAATCACTCATGATAGATAGTCCCCCAACTTTCCATCAAATTTTCAGGTGTGATTAACACACAACTTCAATTTTATGGTCTACAATTTCCTTTATTAGGAATTATAATTATATTTTTTTTCTTTTATTTCAGTAGCAATATTGTTTATAGACTCAATAACACCTTCAAAAATTTCAGTTTTCACAAAGCTACTTACTTGTAAATTCTTTTTTTTGGAATAGTAATCGAACAAAAATTTTTGTATTAAAACTCTTGAACCTAAGCCAAATAACTTCTTAAAAGTTGTTAAAAACAAAGCAAATATAGTAGATAAATTGTTAGTAATCAAATCTATATTAATACTTCTTTTCTTTAACGCTACAACACTCACTACAACTGAGATTACGTAAAAATTTATGTTCTTAACTAAACTACTTCTTCTAATAATTCTGAATAAATACTTACAGCTTTATGTCTAGCTCTTTTAATTCTCATTTTAACAGCACTTTCACCAATGGCTAATGATTCTTTAATTTCTTTAATACTTATATCATCTTGATATTTCATTAATAGAATCATTTTATCTTTTGGCTCCATCAACTCCAAAGTTCTTCCCAATTTTTCTGATTTTACTGCAAATAAATCTGTCTCTTCTATATTCATAGAAACATCATCATCTTTAATAACATCAGTTACCACTGTAAATTTCTCTTTTTTCTTGTAGCTATTTCTTTGAACATAATTTACACAAAAATTATAGGTAAAAGAATATAACCAAGTAGAAAATTTAGCCTTTCCTTTAAAAGTTTTCAATTTTAGGAACAATCTAATAAAAACATCGTGTGTTAAATCTTCTGCCTCTTCTTTACTATTTGCAAATCCATAACATTTATTAAACACAACTTTAGAGAACCTGTCATATAAAACAGCAAATAATTGTGAGTTGTTTGTTTCAACTATTTCAAAGACTAACTCTTCGTCTGTCAATAAATATGCAAAATTTGTTTTCAACATGTATTATTTTTAAAACAAAAAAAGTAAAAAAATCAGGTTTCATATTTAAAAATAAGTTAGACTGTACTAAAAACACGTTGAATGTTTTATTCATTACTTTAAAATGTTTGTCACTTTAAAACATCACTTAAAAAAAAATAAACCTTTTTTGTAACATTTATTTAAAAGCTTACGTATAAGTAATTGTAACGATTACATTAATCTTATAAAGTTATAGCAAATTAAATGAGACAACTTAAAATTACCAAGCAGGTTACGAACAGAGAAACTGCTTCCCTAGACAAATATTTACAAGAAATTGGTAAAGTAGACTTAATTACTGCAGATGAAGAAGTGGAATTGGCACAGCTTATTAAAGCTGGAGATCAAAGAGCTTTAGAGAAATTAACGAAAGCCAATTTACGTTTTGTGGTATCTGTTGCAAAACAATATCAAAACCAAGGTTTAACATTGCCAGATTTAATTAATGAAGGTAATTTAGGTTTAATTAAAGCTGCAAAACGTTTTGATGAAACTCGTGGTTTTAAATTTATTTCTTATGCAGTTTGGTGGATTCGTCAATCGATTTTACAAGCCTTAGCAGAACAATCTAGAATTGTACGTTTACCTTTAAATAAAATTGGTTCTATTAATAAAATCAATAAAATGTATGCGTTTTTAGAGCAAGAAAACGAAAGACCTCCAAGTCCTGAAGAAATTGCGAAAAAACTAGACATGACAGTGAATGACGTAAAAGAATCTATGAAGAATTCTGGACGTCACGTATCTATGGATGCTCCTTTAATTGAAGGTGAAGATTCAAATTTATACGATGTTTTAAACTCTGGTGAATCTCCAAATCCAGATCGTGTTTTATTACATGAATCTTTAAGAATTGAGATTAACAGAGCTTTAGAAACACTTACACCAAGAGAAGCAGATGTTGTAAAATTATACTTTGGTTTGGGTGAACACCAACCAATGACTTTAGAAGAAATTGGTGAAACTTTCGATTTAACAAGAGAACGTGTTCGTCAAATTAAAGAAAAAGCAATCCGTAGATTAAAGCATACATCTAGATCTAAAATTTTAATGACGTATTTAGGCTAGCAATCGCAGATTGCATTAGTTATCTCACTCTTACTTTTAAATAAGTGTGAAAATATTTAAAACTCTCGAATTCATTTTCGGGAGTTTTTTTATTTGAAGCTATTTCCAGCTTTCCTCTGTATCTTTTTATGCGAAAAAGCATAAAAAGGATGTCGTTTCAATCTGGGCTAAACTTGTTTGCCAACTAACTGATAATTTTTAAAAATAATATTATTTAAATAATCCAGCCCTTAAAGGGTTCAAAACCCTTTAAGGGCTTTTTTGAAAACTGTTTAGAACAATCTTTTGAGTTAATTGTCCTTTAAATACTGTAATAAATAAATTATATTTACAGGATAAAAGTAGTATAGAAAGTACTATATCACGTTTATTTTACGTAATAGGTGTAGTAAAAGTTACTTTATAACGAGTTGGGCAATATTAAAACAAAAAATATGAAGAGAATTTCAATAATATTTTTTACATCTATTTTACTTATAAATTGCAAAAAGCAACCGGAAATTAATATTGAATACTTGACTGAAAAATTCAATCAAAGCATCGAAAATACTCACACAGTTGAATATAACATTCAGAATATAATGACATTTTCGAATGGAAAAGTCTGGGATAATGAAGGATTTGCAGTTCTTAACAAAGACAAAAATGATACAATTTTTGGATTTTCATTTTATGGAATAAGACATGACATTAATCAATCATCCATTTACAAAGACGGAATTGGATTTCAAATCTCAAATAAGAAAAATAATTTTAGACAACTAAAAGGAGGTTTACATTTTTTAGGGAGTGCAGGTGGTCAAATGGTTTATAAAGACTTTTTTAAATTAGATACTGTTTATAAAAACGTTCAGATTTCAGAAACAGAATATAGTTTCATATTAGAATATAAATTTGAAAATGATTTAAAAAATAAAATAACGAATAAGACAAAAAAATTAGAATTAGATAAAAGTTCATTCTTACCAAAAAAAGTCACAATCGCTTTACAGCCAGATTTTGGAAGTAAACAATCAACAATTTATATATTTAAAAATCTAAAAACAAATGAAAATATTGAGAAAAACGTAAATGATTATATTGAAGATTTAAACAAATTTGAGTTAATTAAGGAAGAAAAATCCAAACCTAATGCTTTATTAAAAAAATCATTACCTGAAATTTCATTGAAAAATTTATTTCACGAAAATGAAACTATTGAAATAAAGACAGATAAAATCACATTAATTGATTTTTGGGAAGTTTGGTGTGGACCTTGTATTGCTTCATTTCCAAAAGTTGAGGATTTAAAAAATAAATTTTCTTCCAAATTGAACATTGTTGGAATAGTTACAGAAGACAAAGAAAATGCAGTAAAATTAGTTAAGAAAAAAGGAACTTCTTTTTTAAATTTAATTGGAAATAAGGAATTAAAGAAAACATTTAGCGTGAATAGTTGGCCAAGGTATTTTTTAATCGATAAAAATGGAATAATTCAAAAAGAATATTTCGGATTTTCAGAACAAATTGAAAAAGATATTGAAGAACTAATCCGAAAATAAAAACATTGCCAACATCCGAATATAACAAATAAAATTTCTAACAATAATTCTTAATTAAAAATATAAAAGCATTAAAAATCACTAGAATTGTTAGTGCTTTTTTTGTTCCAAACTCAAACTCTTTTAAAAGCATCCTTTCTTAAAAAAGTATTCCTTTCTTAGTATCTTTGCAAAATACAAACTACACAACAAATAAAATGAGTAATTTAATTGCACCCTCAGTTTTAGCAGCAGACTTTGCCAATCTTCAAAGAGATATAGAAATGGTAAATAATAGTGAAGCAGATTGGTTTCATATCGATATTATGGATGGCGTTTTTGTGCCTAACATTTCTTTTGGAATGCCAGTTTTAAAAGCGATTTCTAAACACGCTAAAAAAACAATTGATGTACATTTAATGATTGTAAACCCTGATCAATACATCCAAACATTTGCAGATTTAGGCGCAAATATTTTAACAGTACATTTTGAGGCTTGTACTCATTTGCACAGAACAATTCAGGCTATAAAAGCTGCAGGAATGAAAGCTGGAGTTGCTTTGAATCCTCATACACCAATTGCAGTTTTAGAAGATGTAATTGCAGAATTAGATTTGGTATGTATTATGAGCGTAAATCCTGGTTTTGGAGGCCAATCTTTTATTGAAAACACGTATAAAAAAGTAAATCAGTTAAGACATTTAATTGAGTTTTCTGAATCTAATTGTCAAATTGAAATTGATGGTGGAGTTACCAATTTAAACGCAAATAAATTAATTGAAGCTGGAGCCAATGTGTTAGTTGCAGGAAGTTATGTTTTTGGTGCAGAAAACCCCACAGAAACTATTGCAGATTTAAAAAATATTGTTGGATAAGAATTACACTTATTCAATATCAAAAAAATAAGCCACAAATTATAATCCTATTAATTTTCTTGTAAACTAATTCCAATTTAGAAAAAAGTATTGTACACTGTAATCGATATAGAAACCACAGGAAATGGCCCAAAAGGTCAAAAAATTACTGAAATATCCATTTTTCTTTTTGACGGAAAAAAAGTGTTGGATGAATACACAACACTTGTAAACCCTGAGCAAAACATTCCGCCTTTTATTACTAATTTAACAGGTATTACAAATGCCATGGTTAGAAACGCACCCAAGTTTAGTGAGGTAGCAAAAAAAGTGGAAGAAATGACGAAAGACACTATTTTTGTAGCTCATAATGTAAACTTCGATTATAATATTATCCAAGACGAATTTAAGAGTTTAGGGTTTCCTTTTGTTCGTAAAAAACTGTGTACAGTTCGTTTAACAAGAAAAATTGTACCTGGTTTAAATTCTTACAGTTTAGGAAATATTTGCATCAGTGAGAAAATACCTATAAATGGCAGACACAGAGCAAAAGGAGATGCAGAAGCAACCACAGAATTGTTTAGAAGATTAATTGAAAGAGATACTAATTTTACCATTAATTCTTTTTTAAATCCACGTTCTAAACAAGCCACTTTACCTCCACTTTTAAACAAAAGTGATGTTGATAATTTACCAGAAACTTTTGGCGTTTATTTTTTTAAAAACAGTGCAAAAGAAATTATTTATGTTGGAAAAGCTAACAATATAAAGCAAAGAGTAATCAGTCATTTTTACGATAAAAAGAAAAAAGAAAGAGAAATGTGTTTGGAAACTGCGCATATTTCTTTCACGGAAACTGGTAGTGAATTGCTGGCTCTTTTGTTGGAATCAGCAGAAATTAAACACAGATATCCAAAATATAATTATGCCCAAAAACGCAGTAAAGATGCTTTTGGAATTTTTACATACATAGATCAAAAAGGAATTATACATTTAGCTTACAACAAACTAAAATTAGCTCCAAATCCAGTAATTAATTTTAATTCAATTGGTGAGTGCAGAACTTTTTTAGAAACTTTATGTATCGATTTTAAATTATGTCCTAAATATTGTCATTTACAAACCAATGTTACAGATTGTTCTGAGCATATTTTAGATGAATGCCAAGGTATTTGTTGTAATCAAGAAACTGCTGAAAATTATAATTCTCGAGTTCAAGAAGCTATAAATTCTATCAATTTTAATAAACAAAACTTTATTTTAAAAGAAACAGGAAGATCTGAAAACGAAATTGGTTTCGCCTTAATTTTAAACGGAATTTACAAAGGTTTTGGCTATATAGAAACGCAACAATCTGAACAATTAGAAAATCCTGAAGACTATCAATTTTTTGTAGAACCTCAAAAAGACAATAACGATATTCAAAAAATTATCGCTTCTTATTTAAAGAAAAAAGTAGCTTTAACAGCTTAAAACTGAAGTAAGAAAACCTTTTTTGAATTACGGATATGCATTTACCCAAACTTCACCATCAGAAAAATGTTCCTTTTTCCAAATTGGGACACTTTCCTTTAAAGTATTAATAGCAAATTCGCAGGCTAAAAAAGCTGCTTTTCTGTGTTTAGAAGAAGTTGTAATGATTACTGGAATATCGCCAACTTGCAACACTCCTTCTGCATGATGAATGGCTATTTTAAATATATCAAACTTTTCTAAAGCCAAATCTGCAATTTTTTGCATTTCTTTAATTGCCATTGGTTTGTAGGTTGAGAAATCTAATTGCGTAACTTCTTTTCCTTGAGTATCGTTTCTTACAGTGCCAATAAATGCCGAAATTCCTCCACAAAAATTATCTTCTACAAAACTGTAACATTCTTGTAGATTTAATTTTTCTGATGTGATTTTTATGGATGTTTTAATCATATTTATAAATACTAAAATAGCTATAAAATACTGAAACAAGTTCAACACAAGGCAAAAATAGTAAAACAAAGTTGTATTTTTGCAACTGAAATTTAAAACCAAAAGTTCTCGATACAATTTCGATGAAAAATCGAAATTAGAAGAATTTACTATCCATCAATTCAATGAAAAATATCTTTAGAATTATTAGTTTTTTAGAAGGCGTTTCTTACTTACTTTTATTATTTATTGCAACACCAATTAAGTATTTACAAGGAGATGCATCGTATGTAAAAATGCTAGGAATGCCTCATGGAATCCTTTTTATGCTTTATATTGTTTTGGCAATTGTGATTAAAAAAGAAATGAATTGGAACAACAAAACTTTGGGAATTGTTTTAATTGCTTCTGTAATTCCTTTTGGTACTTTTTATGTTGATAAAAAATATATGCAGCATTAGTTTTCTGTAGAAAAAGTTTTGACACAGAGATTCACAGAGCAAAAAACAGAGAGTCACAGAGAATTTTTGTCCAACAATTTCAAATAGAAAATAGTATAAATAACATAAGAGTATTTTCCCTTTGGGAAGATTAAGATGGGCTTTCTTTTATCCTCCACTTACAGGTGGAATAATCGCAACAATATCTCCATTTTTCAGGGTTAAAGCATCCTCTGCATATTCTTCATTTACAGCAATTGCGTACGAATTTAAGTTTTCTAACTGTGGGAATTTACCTTTCAGCATCAACTTAAAATTAGCGACAGAACTATTTTCATCAACAGAAATTTGTAGTTCTGAATTTTGAACCAAATCTGCAGTTATTCCAAAAAAAAGTGTTTTTATATTCATCTAAAAAAATCATTAAAATAAGCTGGCTCTAAAGACCAAGCCACTTTCATTAATATTCCCATAATTTGCGTTCACGTACTCTAATCGTAAAAAGCGGTATTTACCAAAACCTAGATTTGCCAAACCAACTGAATATTCAGAATAAGGATTTTTATCAGCCATCAACAACACTTTTCCACCAACTATTAAATGGAAATTTAGCTTATTCACTAAAGGAATTTTACCTAAAACAGAGCCTTTAAAATCATGTTCCATATGCATTTCTGCATATTTGTCATTTGTATAAAATTTATAATATTCCAATAAATTAAAACTGTTTAATTCTCTATCAATAGGAAATAATAATTGATTTCCATTAGCTTGCAACTTATCCATAAAAGCAATATTTTTTTGCTTCAAAAAAGCACCTCCTCTAAGTTGATACGCAAAATCGCCAAAATTACCCGCTGTAATATTCTGCCTAATATTCGCAATAAGCAAATCTGAATTTAGCTCAGTATTACTTGCTCCAAATCTTTTAGTATAATTTACACTTACAGTTGGGTATTTGTCATTACCCTGATTAACTTTCATATCTGGATAGCTTAAATATTTTTGACCAAACACAAAAGTTGTTCCTAAAGTTAAAGTTGCAATATTGTGTTCTGTAAAAGCACTATTTTCAAAATCTGTTGGATTTAAAGGGTTGTTAGAAGTATATCCATTGGTATCTTGTTTTGCAAATGAATAGTCTGTAGTATTAAAAAGTGGTGTTCTTTTTGCATATTCTAAAGAACCAAAAAAGTAAATCCCGTTTTTAATTTCTTCTGAATACTGAACTTCTGTATATGTTTTTTCATAAATTTTCATATAATTTTCTCTATAAAAAAGAGAAGTAATTGTATTGTTTAATTTAAAAATCGGGGCTCTTCCATTAAACTGTGGTGTTACAATTCCTCCAGAAATAGTCAATCTAGGTTTCGAAAAATTATCCCATTTTTTAGAAAAATAAAATGTTGGTCTTAAACGTTTATCAGAAAAACCATAATTAGCATTGATGCCTGCACTCCACCATTTCCCTTCTTCATTTAAAGTTTTGAAATAACTAAAACCAGCAGATGTATAAAAACCCTGAACCGTATTAAAACCCGTTCTTAGCATAGGTCCATTATAAGAAAACGACCAATTTTCATAAGAATTACGAAACGTATAACCTGTTATAGGATCAAACAAGCCAAATTTATTGCCTTGTAAATCTAAAGAATCTAAATATTTTTTAGATTTTCTAATTGTTTTAATACTATCTTTTAGAGAATAATCTTCAGTTTCTTCTTTTGTAAGTGGCACAGGTCTTAACGTATTCCAAAAAGTTGTATCTTTTTTTGTGGCATCTTTTTCAAAAGACAATACTTCGTTTGTAAACGTATTTTCGGTAAAATCAGGCTTAAAATTATAATCTGAATACACATAAGAAAATTTACCTTTTGGCTTAAAACCTAAAAATTTAATATCAAAATCTATGGTTTGCCCAATTAAAACCCACGCATCTATTTTATCTGAATAATTATAGGTTTGTTTTAATCCTAAAGAATTTACAAAAGGAAGGTTTACTTGTTTTCCTGTGGTTGTTAAATCAGAGCCATACAAAGCCCAATCATCTTCTACAATATAAATTGAACCTTCAAAAATTCGGTCGTTTTTACGTTTTGGCAACACATTAATTTTATTAATCAGTTTCCCATTATTATCATAAAAAGTTCCTTCTAATTTATAATTGTAATAGCTAAAAGCATTGCTAGAAATTGGCGAAACCAAATCGTTAAAAACTTCGATACTATTTTCATATAAATCGATATTTGAATCTTCTGCCCTATTAAAACTTACGCCATTATCTTCTCCAGAAACCTTAGAAGCTACAATTTTTTCCTTAAATTTTTTGGGTGATTTTTGAAAAGAAATGTTCGAAAAAGTTTCTGACAAATAAATAATACCACTTCTTGTAGAATCTAAACCACCACCAAAATCGCCCATACTTATTCCTACAAACTTTTCTGGAGCATCTTTAATTCTAGTTAATCCACGAGAATAAAATTTGGCTGTATAATTTGAATATTTGTCGGTGTTTTTATCTTTATTTTCAATAACATTTCTAATAATTCTGTTGGCTGGGTTGTCTTTTGTTGATATTGAAATTTCATTTAATTGAATATCTTCTTCTTCTAACTGTACATTTAATTCAAAAGGAAAAGCAGTAATAGCAACCTTTTTCTTGATTGTCTTATACCCTAAAAACTGAAAAACAATTGTGTAATTTCCTTTTTTGTTGATGTCTAAAACATATTCTCCAGCATCATTAGAAGTAGTTCCTGTAACAGTTTTATCTAAATAAATACTTACAAAAGAAAGAGGTTCATTTTTAACATCTGTTATAATCCCTTTAATCTGTGCAATTTGTATGGACGATATAAAAAGGAAAATTAGAAAAGTAATTTTTTTCATTTGATTGATTTTCTTTATGGAGAGTAAATTTAAAGTTTCTCTTATTAGTAATCGCTGAAATTTTGTTAAACAATTAAAATTAATTGATTAAAGTAAAGACGCAGATTCATCTTAAAAAGTTGTCTCCTACATATAACTTAAAAAATGTAATTCTCAAAAGACTAGTATTTTAAAATTTAACAAAATGCTATTAAAAATCATTTTTTAAAAGCTTAAAATAACTTTACCCTTTATTTTTAAACCTTATCTTTGTTTGTCAAATTAAAAACAAATTTAAGCATGAGCGATTCTAGAAAAAGACACGAAGCTTTATTATATCACGCAAAACCTAAACCAGGAAAAATTGAAGTTGTACCTACTAAAAAGTATGCAACTCAGCACGATTTAGCATTAGCCTATTCTCCAGGAGTTGCAGAGCCTTGTTTAGAAATTGCTAAAGATAAAAACAATGCTTACAAATATACTGCTAAAGGTAATTTAGTAGCTGTAATTACAGATGGATCTGCAGTTTTAGGTTTGGGCGATATTGGTCCAGAAGCCTCAAAACCAGTAATGGAAGGAAAAGGTTTGTTATTCAAAATTTTTGCTGATATTGATGTTTTTGACATCGAAATAGATTCTAAAAATGTAGAGCATTTTATATCGACAGTAAAAGCAATTGCACCTACTTTTGGTGGTATTAATTTAGAAGATATAAAAGCGCCAGAAGCTTTTGAAATTGAAAGACGTTTAAAGGAAGAATTAGACATTCCTGTAATGCATGATGATCAACATGGAACTGCCATTATTTCTGCTGCTGCTTTAAAAAATGCGATTGAAATCACCAAAAAAGATATTACCAAAGTAAAAATGGTGATAAATGGTGCTGGAGCTGCTGCAATTTCTTGTACACGTTTGTATTTAGAATTGGGTGCAGTTAGAGAAAACATTGTAATGTGCGATAGCAAAGGAGTTATCAGAAAAGATAGAGACAATTTAACCTCTCAAAAAGCTGAATTTGCAACGTCTCTAGATTTGCATACGCTGGAAGAAGCAATGCAAAATGCCGATGTTTTTATTGGTTTATCTATGGGAAATGTGGTGACACCAGAAATGTTGTTATCAATGGGGAAAAAACCAATTGTTTTTGCAATGGCGAATCCTGTTCCAGAAATAGATTACGATTTAGCAATAGCAACCAGAGATGATATTTTAATGGCTACAGGAAGATCTGACCATCCTAACCAAGTAAATAATGTTCTTGGTTTTCCGTTTATTTTTAGAGGTGCTTTAGATGTTAGAGCCACTAAAATTAATGAGGAAATGAAAATGGCTGCTGTGCATGCTTTAGCAGATTTGGCTAAAAAAACAGTTCCTGAACAAGTAAACATTGTGTATGATGAAGTTAGTTTGGCTTTTGGTCCAGAATATATTATCCCTAAACCTTTTGATCCAAGATTAATTTATGAAATTCCACCAGCAATTGCAAAAGCTGCAATGGATTCTGGAGTTGCTTTAGAACCTATTACAGATTGGAATAAATATAGAGAAGAATTAATGGAACGTTCTGGTTCTGGTAGTAAAGAAATTAGATTGCTGCACAACAGAGCAAAAAGTAATTTAAAGCGTATTGTTTTTGCTGAAGCTGATCATTTAGATGTTTTAAAAGCAGCACAAAGAGTACATGAAGAAAAAATAGGAATCCCTATTTTATTAGGAAGAAGAGAAGTAATTCTGGAACTGAAAGAAGAAATTGGTTTTACAGATGATGTGCCACTTTACGATCCAAAAACAGATGAAGAGGAAAAACGAAGAGATCGTTATGGAGAAGCGTATTGGAGAAGCAGACAACGAAAAGGTAGAACATTATCGGAAGCAAAAAAATTAATGCGCGAGCGTAATTATTTTGGTGCAATGATGGTGAATGAAAAAGAAGCTGATGCTTTAATTACAGGATATTCAAGACCTTACCCTTCAGTTGTGAGACCAATTTTAGAGCTGATAGAAAAAGAAAAAGGAGTTTCTAAAGTTGCTGCTTGTAATTTAATGTTGACGAAACAAGGTCCAATGTTTTTAGCAGATACTACTATTAACATCAATCCTTCTGCAAAAGATTTAGTAAAAATTGTACAGTTAACAACTAATTTAACAAAAATGTTTGGTGTAAAACCAAATGTAGCCATGTTATCTTTTTCTAACTTTGGATCTTCCACACATGAAACTTCAACGAAAATTAAAGAAGCTGTTACCTATATGCATCGTAATTTTCCTGATATGGTTGTAGATGGAGAAATTCAAGCAGATTTTGCTTTAAATTCAGAAATGTTGGCGAAAGAATTTCCTTTCTCTAAATTGAATGGTAAAAAAGTAAATGTGCTAATTTTCCCAAATTTAGAATCTGCGAATATTACCTATAAACTTTTAAAAGAATTAGAAGGTGCAGAATCTATTGGTCCTGTAATTTTAGGATTAAGTAAAGCTGTTCACGTTTTACAATTAGGAGCTAGTGTAGATGAAATGGTAAATATGGCAGCTTTAGCAGCTGTAGATGCACAACAAAAAGAAAATATGGTTTAGTATTTTAAACAATATATTTAATATTTAAAAAGGCTTGCAGACCAATTGGTTTGCAAGCCTTTTTTGTATTTGTATTTTGTGTGAATTTGATTTTTTTTAAATACTTTTATAAATGAATTATCTTTACAAGATAACAGTAGTATAAAAAACATCCTATCCTGTTTAATTTATGGGGGTATATTTAATAGGTGTATTATACAAGGAGTTATAGCACTTTAAACCAAAATCGCTTAATAAAGGAAAAATGAATATTGATTTAAAATTTTTAGAACCATATTTAATATATATTGTTTTTGGTTTCATCAGTCTATTGATTTTATACATAAGAAGTTTTGTTCAAGAAAGCGCGAAAATATCAGCGCTAAAAAAAAGGAACAAAGAACTTGTAGAAGAAACGGAATCTATAAAAAAAGAACATCAACTCGATATCTCAAAAAGAAAATATCAATATGAAAGTAAAAAAGACCAATATTTAAAATTTTATAGATTAATTGACTCTTTTACTTCCGAAGCTAATATCTCAATGCAGGAAAAATTAATCCCAATCTTAGATACTTTCTATTCAAATTTTCTTAATGCATCAACTTCGAATATCGTTGGAGCCGAAAATAAAGCTATTACTGAAATGTCTAGTCAAATGCAGAAAATATCATTTGATTCAGTGGCTGAATTATCTAAATTGAGACAAGAAACAAATACTATAAAAGTAATTGCAAGTAAAGAAATATTACAAAAATTACGATTATTAGAATTATCTTATGAAAAGATAACTGACAAATCTAATGAAATGATGAGTGCTTTACCTGAATTAATTATTGAAAATAATCAAGACAAAATTAACGAATATCAAAAAGAAATTGAATTCTCAGTAAAAGTAAGCAATTCTATCAATGACGATATAATTGAATTAATGAGAAAGGAATTAAACGAAATATAAATAACAACGCACAACATCTACATTTAACAAATAGCAATTCAAAAAAGACTATAAAATCTCTCCTAATAAAATCTTTTTCACCTTTTTAAAAGTTAATCCAAACCTAAATTAAAAATCGAGATTTAGTCTAAACATCAAAAATAAAATAATCACGAATGAATTGGATACTATTAATAATTGCAGGCCTATTTGAAGTGGCTTTTGCTGCTTGTCTTGGAAAAGCAAAAGAAGCAACAGGAATTCAAACAACTTATTGGTACATAGCATTTTTAATTTGTTTAGGAATTAGTATGGCTCTTCTTGTAAAAGTAACGCAAGAACTACCAATAGGAACTGCCTATGCAGTTTGGACAGGAATTGGTGCTGTAGGAACTGTTTTAATGGGGATTTTTGTTTTTAAAGAGCCAGCAACATTTTGGCGTCTCTTTTTTATTATGACATTAATTATTTCAATTATAGGATTAAAAGTGGTTTCAAATTAAGTTGTTTTTTATAAAGTAAAAGCTTTGGAAAACAAATTATCCTAGACTTATTTTAGGAACTAAAAATAAAACCCATTTCTAAAAATTTTCAACTATTCTACAAGTACTTTCTCATTTTTAAAAAGATCTTTTAACTTTTTATTAGTATTTCTAAAAAGGGAATGCAACAAACCTAAAATAAATTATTACTTTAGTCGCCAAGAAAAAAGATGAATGATTACACAAGTTAGAGGAAGGTTGGTAGAAAAAAGTCCAACAGAAGTAGTTGTAGATTGCAATGGTGTTGGGTATTTGCTACATATTTCACTAAATACTTTTTCTAGTTTGCCTGCAGATGAAAATGTAGTTTTATACACACATTTATCCATAAGAGAAGATGCACACACACTATTTGGTTTTATCAGCAAAACTGAAAGAGAGGTTTTTAAACTTTTAATTTCGGTATCTGGAGTTGGGCCAAGCATTGCAAGAACCATGTGTTCTTCTATGACAAGTGAGGAAATTCAAAATGCAATTGCATCAGAAAATGTAGCTGTAATTCAGTCTGTAAAAGGAATTGGCGCAAAAACTGCACAAAGAGTTATTGTAGATTTAAAAGATAAAATCTTAAAAACCTTTGATATTGATGCAATTTCTTTCGCAAAAAACAATACTAATAAAGATGAAGCGTTATCTGCTTTAGACGTTTTAGGGTTTAATAGAAAACAATCTGAAAAGACTGTAAATGCTGTTTTAAAAGAAAATCCTGAAGCTAGCGTAGAAAAAATCATAAAACTAGCTCTAAAAAACTTATAATCAATTGATTAGATTTTTAAAAAATATACTTTTAGTGGTGCTATTTACTGTTTTAGTAAATTTTTCTTCAAACGCACAAACAAAACAAAGTAAAGATTCTACAGTTGTAAAAAAAGATACTTTAAATTTAAGGTACGATTTTAACAACACACAAAAAGGTGGCCTTTTTTTAGACGATTTAGCTAAAAAAGAAGTAATTTTTGACAAAGCACTAAATAGATATGTTATTATAGAAAAAATCGGCGATTATTATACTAAAACACCCGTATTTTTAACAAGAGAAGAATATGCACAATATCGATTAAAACGAGATATGTTGCAGTATTTTAAAGACAAAGTAAGCGCAACAAATAGTAAAAAGAAAGATGCTGCAGCTGCTCAAAAAGATTTATTACCTGATTATTATGTAAACTCAAAATTCTTCGAATCTATTTTTGGAGGTAATAAAATTGAATTTACACCTACTGGAAATTTAAGCGTAAAACTTGGTTTTATTTATCAAAATACAGAAAACCCACAAATATCCGAAGAAAATAGAAGCAGTTTGGTTTTTGATTTCGATCAACAAATAAATGCTAGTATTCGTGCAAAAATTGGAGAACGCTTAGAGTTTACAGCAAATTACGACACACAATCTACGTTCGATTTTCAGAATTTAGTAAAATTAGACTACACACCAACAGAAGATGATATTCTGCAAGGAATTGAAGCTGGTAATGTATCTATGCCCATTAAAAACTCCTTAATAAATGGAGCACAAAGTTTATTTGGTGTAAAAACACAATTAAAATTTGGAAATACCAATGTTACTGCTGTTTTTTCTCAACAAAATTCAGAAAGCAAAACTGTGGTTGCAGAAGCTGGTGCTTCTATAGAAGAGTTTGAGTTAAGAACTACAGATTATGATAATGACAGGCACTTTTTCTTATCGCAATTTTTTATTGATAATTACGCAAACTCGTTAAAACAATATCCGCTAATAAACAGTCAAATTAGCATTACACGTATTGAAATTTGGATAACCAATAGAAATGCAGCAACAGAAGATTTTAGAAGTATTGTAGCTTTTGCCGATCTTGGTGAATCGAATGCAGATGCAAATCCAGCTTATAATAATTTGGTAGATGATTCTGGTTTGGTTCGAGATCCTTCAAATCAAATAAGTATAAATGCAAATGGACAGCAATTAAATTTACCTCAAAACAATGCTAACAATATTTATGAACAAAATATTTTAGATGGTATTAGAGATGTTTCTAATGTTGATGCAACTTTAAGTAGTCAGTTTCAAATGCAACAAGGAACAGATTATTCTATCCTTGAAAATGCAAGAAAATTAGATGCCAATGAATACAGATTAAATTCTCAGTTGGGTTATATCTCTTTAAATAGAAGGTTAAATGATGGTGAAGTTTTAGCAGTTGCTTATGAATATACAGTTGCTGGATCTGTAAATGGAGCCAACTCTAAAAAATCTTTTAAGGTTGGTGAGTTTTCTAATGATGGTGTGCAAGCACCAGATAATTTAGCTGTAAAATTATTACGTTCAGAAATTTTACAAACAAAACGTACAAACCCAACAACGGGTTCAGAAGAATCTTTTCCAACTTGGAGATTGATGATGAAAAATATTTATGCTTTAGGAGCTTTTCCTTTAACACAAGATGGTTTCCGTTTCGAAATTCAATATAGAGATGATGATACAGGAATAGCTTCTAATGTTTTACAGAATGCAAACACACCAGAAATTCCTACAATTCCGTTAATTCAAGTTTTTAAATTAGATCAATTAGACCAAAGTCAGTTTAGAACTCCAGATGGTTTTTTCGATTATGTGGAAGGAATTACCGTAAATTCTCAAAATGGATTTATAATATTTCCAGAGCCAGAACCTTTTGGAAACGATTTAATTCTAAACCCTACAAATCCAAATGATATTGGTTTAAATCCTGCTGTAGATGAACGCTTTTTGTTTAGAGAATTGTATTTAAACACAAAAATTAACATCAAAAACAACTTTCAAAATAAAGATAAATACTTTTTAAAAGGATACTTTAAATCGGAAAGTGCTGGCGGAATTCCTATTGGCGCTTTTAACGTTCCTAGAGGTTCTGTGAGAGTAACTGCTGGTGGAAGACAATTGGTAGAAGGTGTAGATTATGTTGTAGATTATCAATTAGGGAGAGTGCAAATTATAGATCCAGGTTTACAAGCTTCTGGAACTCCTATAAATGTATCTACAGAAAATAATGCTGTTTTTAATCAACAAAGAAAAACCTTTATGGGTGTTGATATAGAACATGTTTTCTCAGAAGAATTAGTAGTTGGAGCTACTATCTTGAATGTTAATGAAAGACCTTTAACACCTAAAGTGAATTTTGGAGCAGAACCAATAAACAACACTATGTTAGGTTTCAATTTCGATTATTCTACAGAAGTGCCTTACTTTACTAAATTGGCTAATAAATTACCTTTTGTAGATACAGATGTACCTTCTAATTTATCTGTTAGAGGAGATATGGCCTATTTATTACCAGGAACACCAAGTGGAATTGATGTTGCTGGAGCTGCAACTTCTTATATAGATGATTTTGAAGCTTCGCAAATACCAATTAGTTTATTATCGGCTTTAGATTGGTATGAAGCAAGTACACCAAATAATCAAGCAGATGATCGTTTTAATGGAGCAAATAGTGGTTTACCTTATAATTATAAAAGAGGAAAATTAGCTTGGTATAGTATAGATCAAATTTTTTACGGATTTGGAGAAACACCTTCAAGTGTAGATGCAGATGAACTTTCTAGAGCAGAAACAAGACAAATTAATTTTGATGAATTGTTTCCTAATCAGCAATTTGACATCACTCAAAACACACAAATAAGAACCTTAGATTTAGCGTATTTTCCAGAAGAAAGAGGTTCTTACAATTTTAATACTACAGATGCTGATGTAAATGATGATGGTACTTTTGTGAATCCTCAAGAAAACTGGGGTGGAATTATGCGTCCTTTAAATACCAACAATTTTGATCAAGCCAATGTAGAGTTTATTCAGTTTTGGGTAATGGATCCTTATCAAAATTATTCTATTACAGAAGAAGAAGGTTTACCTCAAGGCGTAAATCCTGATAATATTGCGAATCAAGTTGGAGATTTATATATCAATTTAGGAAACATTTCTGAAGACATTTTAAAGGATAATCGTAAAATGTTCGAAAACGGTTTGCCTGAAGATGGTGCAAAAATACCTGGTTCTAATATTAACGAAACCATTTGGGGTGATGTGCCAAGAAATCCATCAATTATTTATGCATTTAATGAAGAAGATGCAGCAAGAACAAATCAAGATTTAGGTTTTGATGGTTTAAATGATGAGGAAGAATTTCAAAATTTACAAGAAGTAGCACAAGACTTAAATCTAAATATTAATTTTAGTCGTTTAAATCCGAATGATATTGCTTCTGATAACTTTCAATTTTTTAGAGGAGGAAATTTAGATGCTATAAATGCATCTGTTCTAACAAGATATAAAAACTTTAATAATACTCAAGGAAACTCACCAACGTTAAATCAATCACCAGAAACGTATCCTACTTCATCTACAACCTATCCAGATGTAGAGGACATCAACAGAGATCAAACCATGAATACTGTTGAGAGTTATTATGAGTATAAAATTTCTATGAACAGAAATGATTTACAGGAAGGTAGAAATTTTATTGTAGACTCTAAAACAACTTCTATAACTTTAGAGAACGGAAACACACAAGAAACAACTTGGTATCAGTTTAGAGTGCCTATTAGAAATGGAACGCCTGTAAATGGCATCTCTGACTTTAACAGTATTCGTTTTGTAAGAATGTTTTTAACAAACTTTAAAATTCCTGTTGTAATACGTTTTGGAGAATTAGATTTAGTTCGTGGAGATTGGAGACGCTATACAAGAACTATTGACCCAGATATTGATCCTGATAGAGAATTAAACCAAACAGAGTTAGAAGGTTTTGAAGTTGGTGTAGTTAGTATAGAACAAAATAATGGAAGTTATATTCAACCTCCAGGAATTGAGCGTGAACGCTTGCAAGGATCTACAACTGTGCAATTGCAAAATGAGCAATCTGTTACGTTGAAAGTTAGCAATTTAGAACCGAACAAAACCCGCGCAATTTATAAAAATATTAGTGTAGATTTAAGACGTTTTAAAAATCTTAAAATGTTTATGCATTTAGAAGGTTTAGATGTAGAAGCTCCTATTTCTGATAATGACTTTGCTGGAGTTATAAGATTGGGTACAGATTTAAATGAAAATTATTACGAGTTAGAAATTCCATTAACAGTAAGTACTGGTGGAAATAGTCAGTTTGATGTTTGGCCAGAAGCAAATAATTTAGATGCTTTTTTAGAAAGTTTTGGAAAAGTAAAGCTAGAAAGAGATGCAATTGGAGCAGCCATTAATGAGCCTTTTACATCTTCTGAACAAACAGATGTTCCTTATACAATTACTGTAAAAGGAAACCCAACTTTAGCACAATTAAGAACTATTGTTTTAGGATTAAAAAACATTAGTACTTCTAATAAATCTGGTGAAATCTGGTTTAACGAACTACGTTCTTCTGGTTTTGATAACGAAGCTGGTTGGGCTGCTGTTATGAATGCTGATGCCAATTTTGCTGATGTTGCAAACGTATCGCTTTCTGGAAGTATGCAAACCATAGGATTTGGTAATGTAGAAGACAGAGTAAACCAACGTAGTTTAGATGAAACTAAGCAATATGATGTTGCTACAACTGTTAGTTTAGGAAAAGTTTTAACGCCTCAAAATTGGGGAATGCAAATACCAATGAGCTATAGTGTTGGCGAAAAATTTATAGACCCTAAATTTGATCCTCAATACCAAGATGTAACTCTTGCTGATGCTCTAGAACAAAACCCAAATAGTGAGTTTTCTAGAGATTATACCAAAAGAACTAGCATCAGTTTTATCAATGTTAAAAAGAATAGAAACCCAAACACTTCAAAAAAACCTAAGTTTTATGATGTTGAAAATGTAGCTGTTTCTTATTCTCATAATAAAGAGTTTCATAGAGATTATAATATTGAAAAATATATTAATGAAAATGTAATGGCTTCTGCTGCTTATAATTTCAACTTTAATGCGAAACCAATTGAGCCTTTTAAGAAAAATGATTCCTTATTTGTAAGCAAGTATTTAAAATTTATAAAAGATTTTAACTTTAATCCTATTCCAACAACTGTTGCTATCAACTCTAGAATTAACAGAAGTTATAATGAGCAACAATCTAGAAATTTGGTACCAGGTTTATCTGCACAGCCAGAATTAAAACAACGTAGATTTTTGTTTGATTGGGATTATACTGTGGCTTTCGATTTAACAAGATCTATTCAATTAAACTTTAACGCAAGCAATAATTATATTTATGATGCTTTTGGAAGTGGAGAAGAATTGCAAATCTTTGATGATTTTTTTAATACAGGAAGAGCCAATCAATATCATCAAAAATTAAATGCAACCTATGCTTTGCCTTTAGATAAATTTCCATTTTTAAGTTTTATGAAAGCAGATTATGGTTACACTGCAGATTACGATTGGCAAGTATCTTCTCAAGATGAAAACATTGTAGAGCAAATTGGAAATGTAATTCAGAATGCAAATACACATAATTTAAATACTACTTTTTCTTTCGATAAAATTTACAAAAGTGTTGGTTTCGAAAAGTTGTTATTGACAAAAGCGCAACGTAAAAATGCCAAAGGAAAAAATACAGCAAGAATAAGACCGAGTAAAAATTTATCGACAGGAAAGAAAATTTTAAAAACGTCTTGGGAGCTTTTGACTTCTGTAAAACAAGGACAAATAAGTTATACAGAAAATAACGGACAATATTTACAAGGTTATGATGCAGGAACTGGATTTTTAGGAGGACCACCAACCTCTTTTGCTTTTGGTAGCCAAGTAGATATTAGAAACAAAGCGCTTGTAAATGGTTGGTTAGTTGAGCCTAGAGCTTTAATTGATGATCCAACAACACCAAATATAGATGAAAGTGCCTACTTTAATAAAACCTACAGCAGAACTGCCTATAATAAGTTAGATTATACGTTTACCCTAAAACCTTTTGATGATTTAAATATTGATGTAAGAGGTAATAAAATTGAAACAAGTAATTTAGCGCAACAATTAGATATTATTCAAGATGGCACAGAAACTGGCGCTATCGATTTTGGAATTGATACGTTTGAAACAGGAAACTTTAGCACAAGTCACTCTATGCTTTCTACAGCATTTACAGATGGAGACGTTTTGTTTCAAACCATGAAAGATTATAGAAGTGAAATTGCAAATAGATTTGCAAGAGAAAACCCTGGAGTAGATCCTACTGGTTTTGGTGAAAATAGCCAACAAGTTTTATTACCAGCTTTTATGGCAGCATATTCTGGTAAAGATCCAAATAAAGTAAATACTGGTTTGTTTCGAAATATTCCTATTCCAAATTGGACTTTACGTTACAATGGTTTTATGAAAATGGCTTGGTTTAAAAAGAACTTTTCATCATTTGTTGTTTCTCATGGGTATCGATCTTCTTATACCATATCTAACTACACAAATAATTTACAGTATGGAGATAACACAGCTTTTACTCAAAAAAATATAGCAGGTAATTTTGAACCACAAAGATTAATTGCTAGTGCAACTTTGGTTGATGAGTTTTCGCCATTAATAAAAGTAGATATGAAAATGAGAAATTCATTTTCTTTAAGAAGTGAAATAAAGAGAGATAGAACTTTAACCATGAACTTTAATAACAGTACTTTAACAGATATTGCAGGTACAGAATATATTGTTGGTGTTGGCTATGTTTTTAAAGACGTAAAGTTAAATACACGTTTTACAGGTAAAAAAACAACCTTAAAAGGTGATATAAATTTAAGAGCAGATGTTTCTTTAAGAGATAATTTAACACAAATTAGATATATTGATGAAGATAATGATCAAATTAGTGGTGGTCAAAGATTATTTTCTATTAAATTTACAGCCGATTATACATTAAGCAGCAATTTAACTGCTTCTTTTTATTATAATCATCAAACATCTAAATTTGCAATCTCTACCACATTTCCAAGACAGGCAATTAATGGAGGTATTAATTTAGTTTATAACTTAGGAGGAAATTAAAATAACAACAAAAATTAAAAAATGAATATTCCAGCTGAATTAAAATACACTAAAGATCACGAGTGGATTAAAATTGAAAACAATATTGCAACTGTAGGAATTACAGATTTTGCACAAGGAGAATTAGGAGATATTGTTTATGTTGATGTAGATACATTAGATGATACTGTAGAAGAAGGAGAAGTTTTTGGTTCTGTAGAAGCTGTAAAAACAGTTTCAGATTTATTTATGCCATTAACTGGAGAAGTAATTGAGTTTAATGATGAATTAGAAAACGATCCTGAATTGGTAAATACAGACCCTTACAACAAAGGATGGATGATTAAAATCGAAATTTCTGACGCATCACAAATAGATGATTTATTAGATGCTGAAGCTTATAAAGAACTTATTGCTGGATAATTTATTAGTTGTTGCAGTTGCAATAACAATAGCTATTATCTGTTTAAGTTTATTAAAACTTCCTAGTACAGGAATCAATATAAATAATATAGATAAAGCATATCACAGTATTGCCTATTTTGTGTTGGCGTTAACATGGTTATTATCCTTTTATAAAAAACCAAGTAAAAAATATATCATAGTACTATTTTGTATTTTATTTGGCATAATTATTGAAGTATTGCAAAGTACTTTAACAATATACAGAACAGGAGATTATAAGGATGTTTTAGCAAATTCGTTAGGTGTTCTGTTAGCATTATTTATTTTTAATATTTTTTTTAAAAAAAAATACATTAATTAATGCTAAGACTTGTATTTAAAACAATAATTTATTTAAATTAGCAATCTATAAAATGTTTAATAATGGAAATTAAAAAAAATCCTAAATCGAATTTAGAGAATTTCAGCAAAATCTTTATGCAAATAGGGCTTGTACTAGCTTTATTCATAACGTATGCTGTAATAGAACAAAAAACATACGACAAAACCTATGGTGAGTTAGCTGTTGCTGATATGAGATCAGAAATGGAAGAAGACATTCCAATTGTAATGCAACAACCTGAACCACCAAAACAAAAACCACCACCACCACCACCAACTCCAGAAAAAATTGAGATTGTTGAGGATGATAAAGAAATCGAAGAAACTGTAATGGAAACTACAGAAACAGATGAAACTGAAGCTGTTGTTGTAGATGAAATTGTTGAAATTTCTGAAGCAGAAGAGGTAATTGAAGACGTAAGTTTTATGATTATTGAAGATGTACCTGTTTTTCCTGGTTGTGAAGGTAATAAAGATGAATTAAAAGCTTGTTTTAGTGAAAAAGTTCAAAGACATTTCTCTAGAAAGTTTGACGCACAATTACCAAATGAACTTGGTTTATCTCCAGGTAAAAAAAGAGTATTTATCAGCTTTAAAATTGATAAAACTGGTAAAATTGTTGATGTACAAACCAGAGCTCCACACCCAAAAATTAAAAGTGAAGTAATTAGTGTAATGCAACAATTACCAACAATGAAACCTGGTAGACAAAGAGGTAAACCAGTAGGAGTTAAGTATAGTATTCCTTTTACTTTAATTGTGGAATAAATAATACATTATTTAAATTATTAAAAAAGGTCGTTTAGTTAAATCTAAACGACTTTTTTAATATGTCTATTTTTCTTTTTTATTGAAACTATAAATTATGTATTAAAGTAGTAATCATTAGAAAAATTAAAAGAATTAAGCAAACATATTTAAGTCGCTCATTAGATTTATATTCTACATTTTTATTTGTAAACATAGAGTCATTTTAAAATTCTAAGTTTATTGTATTCTGATTAATCGTTAACTAAAACTTATTATTACTTTTTGACTATCTATTTTAATTAATAACACTAAGTGAAATTAAGATTTGAACACGATACATTACGAACAAAAAAAACTCATTAGAAATTTTCTAATGAGCTTTTTTTTGTGTGAAATACTAATTTTAATCTTCGTTAACTGCAACTCTAGATTCTGGCTTCCAAACATTAACAGAAGCAATTGCATTATCCTTGTAATTTATTTCTTTTAAAGCTTCATCACTCCAGATAAACCACTTCCCAACTTTTTTACCAGATTCATAATAAGCTAATTGAGTTTTATTACCAGCTTTATCAAAACGAACCCATTCACCTGTAAGTTTTTTATCTTTAAAAAATCCCTGTGTTTTTACTGATCCATCTTCATAATAGTAAGTTGCTTTTACTAAATCTCCTTCAGCCTTAAAAGTTGGTTTATTATCTTGTGAAAAACCTATGGTAGCTATACTTAGCATGCATATTGTAAAAAATTTTTTCATAATTATTCTATTTTAAGGTTAACATTATAATTACAAATATATAAATTTACTAACTATTAAACAACATTTTGGTAACATTAAATTAACATTGAGGTTTTTATAGTAAAATTTATTCCTCATAATATTCTATATTTACTTTAAATCAATTTAAAATATAAAATTATGGCAGTAATGAAAGTTATTGAAGTATTAGCGAATTCTAACAAAAGTTGGGAAGAAGCAACAAGAAAAGCCGTTAAGCATGCTGCAAAATCGGTAAAAAACATTAAATCTGTTTTTGTACAATCGCAAAGTGCAGTTGTAAACGAAAATGCAATTACTGAATTTAGGGTTAATGTTAAAATTACTTTTGAAGTAAATTAAATATTTTTTTTAAAATATGAATATTCTACAAATTATATTAATAGGCTTAGTTTCTTTAATACATATTTATATTCTCTATTTAGAAATGGCTCTTTGGACTACCAAAAAAGGAATAAAAGCATTTAATCTTAAAGATAAAAACTTTGCTGAAGAAACTAAAATTATGGCTGCTAACCAAGGTTTATATAACGGTTTTTTAGCAGCTGGATTAATTTGGTCAATAATTAGTAATAAAGTAGATGTTTCATTATTTTTTTTAATATGTGTTTTTATTGCAGGTATTTATGGCGCTTATTCCACAAAATCCATTAAAATCTTATACATTCAAACTATACCAGCGTCAGTAAGTATTTTATCTATTTTATTACTATAATATAGTTTCTACTTTTTAAAACTAAACTGTTATTTTTGCTCTAAATTAAATTATAAAAACAAAATATGGAAGATTTTTTAGAGACATCACAAGATTTATTATTTTTATACGCACCAAAAGTAATCACAGCATTATTAATACTTTTTATTGGCTTATATGCTATTAAAATAATTATAAAATCTTCAAGAAAATTAATGCAAAAAAGAGGTGTAGATATAACACTTCAGAAGTTTTTAGGAAATCTTATAGGTTGGATTTTAAAAGTACTATTATTTATAACTGTAATTTCTCAATTAGGAGTTGCAACAACCTCTTTTGCAGCTATAATTGCAGCAGCTGGTTTGGCTATAGGTTTAGCTTTGCAAGGTTCTCTTGGTAATTTTGCTGGTGGTGTTTTAATTATGATATTTAAACCGATAAAAATTGGCGATTTTATTGAAGCTCAAGGAGAAAGTGGAACAGTAAAAGAAATTGAAATTTTTACAACAAAACTTAATACTCCTGACAATAAAGAAGTAATTATACCAAATGGAGCACTTTCTAACGGAAATATTGTAAATTATAGTACAGAAGCAACACGTAGAGTAGATTTTACGTTTGGTGTTGGTTACGATTCTGATATTAGAAAAACGAAAGAAATTATTTTTAATGTCATCAATAATCATCCATTAATTTTAAAAGAACCTGCAACTGCTGTAAATTTATCTGAACTCGCAGATAGTTCAATCAATTTTTTTACACGTGCTTGGGTTAAAAAAGAAGATTATTGGACTGTAAAATTTGATGTTATTGAACAAACGAAGGAAGCTCTTGATGCAGCTGGTATTGACATACCTTACCCACATAGAGTAAATATAAATAAAACAGAATAATTTAAAAGGTAGGTTTCTTTTTCTTTTCAGGGATTACAATAAAATCTTTTAAATAAAAAGGTTCGAAATAAGCGACATTTTCTATGTCGCTTTTTTGGTATTTATCAAATGATAATTGTGCCATTTCTTTTGCTGATGGAAATTTATCATCTACAAAAACAGCATTTATATGAGTAATTATTGATTTACATTTTTGAGATCCATCACCTAAAAAATAAACTTTATTAGTTTCTAGAAATTCAGTGTACGAATTTTCGTCGATAATTTCTGCCTTTATTTCCCTTATCTGTTGATTATTTTCATTGTAAACAGCTCCATATACTTCCATTCTTCTGGCGTCAATCATAGGAATTATAAAACCTTTATCAATAGAAATTGCGTGCGATAATGATGTTAAAGTATCAATAGAAATTAAAGGTTTGTCAAAAGCAAAACACAAACCTTTTGCAGCAGAAACACCTATTCTTAAACCTGTATATGAACCTGGACCTTTACTAACTGCAACTGCATCAATATTTTTTGATGTTAAATTAGCTTCTTTAAGAACATCAAAAATAAAAGGATGTAATACTTCTGCATGAGAATAATTACCATTATTTAATTCTTTAATAGCTATTATTTTTCCATCTTCTGCAATACTAACAGAGCAGTTTTTTGTGGCAGTTTCTATATTTAAAATGATACTCAAAATCTTATTTTTTTTGCAAATATAAATCAAAAGAAAACCTCACTAAAATTAGTGAGGTTTTGAATATCTTTTATTTTGATAATTATTCTAAAATTAAATCACCAGCATAAAATTGTAATACTTTTGTTTTAAAAACATAGTCGTATTTAGAACGAATTAAAGCTGCTTCTGCATTAACCAAACGTGTTCTTACTTGATCAAAATCAAACTGAGTCATTGCACCAAAATTATAACTTTCTTGCGCATTTTTAAATGCTTCTTCTTGCGCTTCTAAAGAAATTTTTGAAGCTTCAAAAGTTTTTAATGCTGTTTTTACATCTAAAAACGATTGCTCTATTGTTTGTTTTAAATTTAATTTTTCACTTTCCAATCTAGTTTCCGAAACTTTTTTACGAATTTCAGATTGCGCTACTCTATTTTTTGTTTGAAAACGATTAAATATAGGTACATTCAAAGATACACCAATACTATACCCAAGATTATCATTTAATTGTTTAAAGAAATAATCATTGGTAAAGATTTCATTAAATCTATGACTAAATCCTGAACCCATATTTCCAAAAACACTTACAGTAGGCAAATAAGAACCTTTAGCTAATTCAATATTTATAGCTGCATTTTCTATGTCTAGTTTAGCTCTTTCTATTTCTGGTAATCTTTCTACAGATTTATCGTAAACATAATTTGAATTCTTATAAAACAAATTAGCTGATGGAGTTCCAACATCGATACCAGCAACATCAAAACCTACATAAGGTACTTGTAATAACTGCGATAAATTTAACAAAGCTAAATCTAAATTATTTTCATTTGCAATTACTGTTTGCGAGTCTGATGCTGCAGTAGATTGTGTGTTTAGCAAATCTCCCTTAGGAATAACACCTGCATTAAATCTGCTTTCGGCTGCTTTAATTTGGGTTTTACTAATTTCAGATTGAACTCTGGCTGCATTTAAATTTTCTTTTGCGAATAACACATTTAAGTAGCCATTTACAACCAATAGCGAAATATCATTTTCAATCTTTTTTAGATCTAATAAACTAGATTCTACACCTAACTGTGCTTGTTTATATGTATTGGTATTTCTAAATCCGTTAAAAATTGTTATGTTGGAGTTTAAATCAAACGAGGCGTTAAAGTTATCAGTAGAAATTCTCTGATTACTTACATTATCAATAAAAGATCCAAAACCAAATCTACCAGAAGAACTTCCATTTAAGTTTGGTAAAAAATTACCTTTGGCAATATCTACTTCCTTTTTTTGTAGCTCTAAACTTAATTTATTCTGTTGAATAGTAATATTTTTTGCTAAAGCTTCATCTACACACTCTTTAAGAGTCCATTTTTTTTGAGAAAAAGTAGCTATAGAAGTTAATAATGCTACTAATAGTATAAGTTTAATTTTCAAAACGTAATTATTTTTGGTTGATTATTTTATTAAAAGCTAAAAAAATAAAGATCTTTTATTTAAATAGTTACTTATAAGACGACCAAAAGTAAAATATGTTACAGCATTTTACTATTATTAAAATGTTAATTTTCGGCTTTCTTTTTATATCTATATAAAGCATATCCTAGAAGACCAATTAACAAATAAGGAAACACCATTAAATAGGATATACCATTATTAACACCTTCAGCCATTTCCATATCTCCAGTTTCTACAACAGCCTTACACATTGCGCATTGTGAGTAAGAAGATTGTGCTATAAAGATTAAAAATAAAAAAATAAGAAAAGTTTTTTTAAACATAATAAGGAGATATCATTAAGTAAACAATTACACCAGTTATAGCAACATATAACCACAAAGGAAAAGTAATTCTAGCTATCTTTTTATGTTGGGTAAAATTACCCAATTTAGCTCTCATATAAGTTGTTAAAACAAAAGGTATTACAATTACAGATAATATAATATGTGTAATTAAAATAAAATAGTAAATGTATTTTATGGCTCCTTCCCCACCAAATGTTGTAGAATTAGAGGTCATATGATATGCAATATACATCAACAAAAAAGCTAATGAACAAGCAATTGCAGTTGTATTTAACTGTTCATGTAATTTTTTATTTCCATTTTTTATGGCTAGAATTGCTGCTATCAACAAAACTGCAGTTAAACCGTTTATAGAAGCATATATTGGTGGTAAAAATGTTAAAGGTTCTACATTAAACCCTAAATCTTTTAAATTAACACCAAATAAAGCTGCAACTGCTAAAGGAATAACAATTGATAAAGCAGTTATAATTTTTTTATATTTTTTTTCTTGGGCTAGACTACTCATTTAATAATAATTTAATATCCTCTTTTAATTCTTTCATTTGATCTTCCATTTCATATTCATCAAGAGCTCTGTATACGAACATTGGGTTACCAAACTCATCTTTTCTAGATCTCATATATCCATTTTTATCTATCAGAGCAAAATTTCCTGAATGATATAAACCATTATGTTCGTCTTTTGCAACTCCTTTTCCTGTTGGTAATTTAAAACCATTATTGGCAAGTTCATATACAACCTCATCTGATTTACCAGTTAGCAAATGCCAGTTTTTATGAGTGATTCCATTTTCTTTAGCATATTGTTTTAAAACTGTTGGAGTATCAATATCTGGAGTTATTGAAATTGATGCAATTCCAAATTCTGGATTTCCAAAAAATTCATCTTGAAGCGTTAACATTTTTTTATTCATTAACGGACAAATTGTTGGGCAAGTTGTGAAGAAAAATTCAACAACGTACACTTTATCCTCATAAGTTTTATTGGTAATTAATTTTCCTTCTTGGTCTGTAAATTCAAATTCTGGAATTTTTCCGAATTTTAAAAGATCATTACTTTCAAAACGGCTTACGACTTTTGGTACAGTGTAAATACCAAACAATAATATAATAAAGGCAATACCTATATAAGAATACTTCTTTTTCATAATCCTACTTCTTTTCTATCTGCTTTATTATTATTTTTTTCTTTAAAAGCTGCATAATATTCATAATACAATACTTTAACATCGTCTATTAATTTACCATTCAAAACAGCTACAGAGTTCATATTATAGCCATAAAGTTTACCATCTTTAGTATCTTTATCTGTTAATCTTCCTCTTAAATTAACATCCTTATCAATTAAAAAGGCTTTTGAAGAATATAAATTAACTAAAGGCTCATTTAAACCAAAAGTTATATAAAAACCTTCAATTTTATCTTTTGAACTTGCTATAAAATTCCATTTTTGCATGTCTGTGAAAGCACCAATTTCTTCTTTAAGATTTTTAACTTCTTCTTCCTTTCCTTCAGGATAAATAGCTACAATCTGAAATTTTTTATAATCTATAAATTTCTTGTAAATTTTTTCATTTAAGTTTAGTAATCCAGTTTTTGTTTTGTTTATATCATTACCTAAAAAACAAAGGATGGTAACATTTTCTTTTAACTGAACTGTTTTAGTTGCATCAATTTCAGAAACATCAATAAGGTTTTCTTTTACAACAGGTAGTTTTGTGAAATTATTTTCACCTAAAGAAAGAAGCAAAAAACATATTAAAGGAAATATAAAAAGCAAGAATAATACGACTCTTTTTTTTGTGAAAAATTTCATCTTTTAAAAAATTAATTTTGAGAATTTTACTTTGCTATACAAACTATTAAGAGCATGCATACAATATTTATTCTATAAAAAAAGGTGGTTAAAAACCACCTTTTTTTATTTTTTATTACCATTTTACAAGTGGTGCTAGTGTGCTGTGTAAATATCCTCCTTCTATTAGGAATAAGGTTACGAAATAACAGACTAAGAAAACTGCTGTCCATACAACAGCTCTTCTAAACCATTTCTTTTCACTATCCATGTGCATAAAAGCCCAAGTAATTCCATAAGCTTTTGCCAATGTTAAGATAATAAATATCCAGTTTAAAGGACTTGTTCCTAAAAAACTAGTTAAGTGTAAAACGTCTGGCTTTATAATACCTAAAGCTACTTCTACAATCGTTATTGCAGATAAGATCCAAAATACGTTCCAGATTTTTTTAGTATGTGATTCGTGTGCGTGTGCCATTTTTTTAATCCTATTTTTAGATTCCAGCTTTCGTTGGAAAGACAATTTAAATGAAATTACAAGGGTTTACCTTGATGAACTTATTTTTTTAAACTAAGTAGAAAAATGTGAATACAAATACCCAAACTAAATCTACAAAGTGCCAATATAATCCAACTTTTTCTACCATTTCATAATGTCCTCTTTTTTCATAAGTACCAAGAAGCACATTAAAGAAAATAATAATGTTAATTAAAATACCAGAAAATACGTGAAAACCGTGAAAACCTGTTATAAAGAAAAAGAAGTTTGCAAAGATTGTATTTCCATATTCATTTGCAGTTAAATTAGCTCCTTCTACAACAGCACCACCTTTTGCTAATTCTTCTAAACCTTTTTCTCTAGAAAATATTATTTTCTTCTTTTCATCTAAATTAATTTGCTCACTCCTAATTTGAATATTAGGATTTGCTTTGTAAGAAGCTGTAATTTGAGCAATTGAATATTCAGGAACACTTTCTCCACTCTCAAACCATAATCCGTTTTTCTTAGTGTGTGCAACTCTTTCATCCATTCTATCTCCAACAACAAAGTCAGATAACGCTATTTGATGCCCATCTTTAACAAACTGTAAAACTTTACCTTGTGGTGTTTTAACAGCTCCATAAGAACCATTAATAAAAGTATTCCATTCCCAAGCTTGAGAACCCACAAAGATTAAACCGCCAATAATGGTAGCAAACATATACCAAGCTACTTTATTTTTTTTCATTTGATGACCAGCATCAACAGCCAAAACCATTGTTACTGATGAAAAAATAAGAACAAAAGTCATAAACGCAACATAATACATAGGATAAATACCATGTATAAAAGGAATGTGTGTAAAAACCTCATCTGCAATTGGCCAAGAATCTATAAATTTAAAACGTGTTAAACCGTAAGCTGCCAAAAATCCTGAAAAGGTTAGTGCATCAGAAACGATAAAAAACCACATCATCATTTTACCATAGCTTGCGCCAAATGGTTTTACTCCACTACCTCCATTCCAAGTGTTTTTCTCATCTGAAGGTATAGCAATATTTGCTTCCATAAATAATATTTAATTTAAATCTTAAACGTTCGTCAAAAATAACTATTTTTAATCACTTTATAAAAGAGAAAAACAAAAATAGATAAATCCATAATAAATCTACAAAATGCCAGAAGATTGCACCTAGTTCAAAACCAAGCATATCATCTGATTTGTATTTGTATTTAAAATGATTATAAATTACAACAAACAGTACAACTAAACCTGCAATAATGTGCAGAACGTGCATAAACGAAATACCAATTATGAACGATGTTGAGACTGTACTTTCTGGTCCTGTAAAAAATAATCCTATACTTTTTAATTGGTTGAAACCAACATATTGTTGCCAAACAAAACCAATACCTAAAAGCAAGGTAACGACTACCATTATTAATGATAATTGTCTTTTATCTTGTTTTAGAAATCTTTGTGATAATAGTAAAGTAATACTACTTGCAACAATTAAAATTGTGCTTATATAAAATGCCTGTGGCAAATCGAAAGCAACCCAATCTTCACGTTTCATGCTAATAACGTAGGCGCTTGTTAAGCCTGCAAAAAACATAACCATACTAATCATAGAAACCCACAACATAGGTTTTGCAGATTTTTTTTTGGCTACAATATATTCTTGATTTAAAATTTGTTCGTTTGTCATTTTTTAATGTAAAAATTTATCAACTACGTATATAATTGGTACTAAAGTAATATACAAAATACTAGATAACATCAACTTTCTTGCGTCTATATTTGTTTCGGATTTATGTAATTTAAAGCCAAAATACAACATATAAATACCTAATAAAGCAACAAGAACAGCAGCTATTGGATGTATGTAAAAATCACCAGATACTTTTAAAACAGGTGCTACTGAAACTAAAATCATAATTACAGTATAAAATATAATTTGTTTTACTGCATTTTTGTCTTTTTTATTCATTGGCAACATATTAAAACCTGCCTTTTTATATTCTTCATCTTGCAACCAACCAATTGCCCAAAAATGGGGAAATTGCCAGAAAAACTGAATCATAAATAAAAAACCTGCTTCTATACCAAAATTATTAGTAGCTGCTACCCAACCCAACATAAATGGAATTGCTCCTGGAATTGCGCCAACAAAAACAGTTAGTGGTGTAACCGATTTTAAAGGTGTGTATGCACACGTATATAAAAATATAGAGACTGCACCAAATAAGGCCGTTTTTGGATTGATACTGTAAAGAATAGCAAGACCTAAAATGGTAAATAAAATAGCAATAAACATGGCAAAATTAACAGACATTCTTCCTGTTGGTAAAGGTCTGTTTTTAGTTCTTTGCATAATAGCATCTGTATCTTTTTCTATGATTTGATTAAATGCGTTGGATGCACCCACCATAAAAAAACCTCCTAATGCTAATAAGAATAGTGTAAAGTAATTTACAACCTCAACACCCAACAAATAACCAGCAACAGAAGAAAACACCACACTTAAAGATAACCCAACTTTTGTAAGCTGTTTCAAATCTGATAAAAGTGTAATCATTGAGGTTTTTGTATCTGAAATTACTGCTGCATTCATATTGCCAATAATAAGTTGCAAAGATATTTGATAATTATCAATTTACCATATATTTAAAGTGTTTTATTAGTTTAAAAGCATAAAAAAACCCACTCATAAAATGAGTGGGAAAATTGCTATGAAAAAGAAAAAGTGTGATTTAATAAAAAATCACACACAAATATATACATTTATTTTAATTACTGCATATAAAAATTTTCTTTTTTAGTTATTATATCGTTTTATTTTAAATAATTTTTTCAATTTTAAAATAAAACGTTATTTCTTTAAAGCAAAAACAGGAAGCCCAGTATATATTGGATTCAGACTTTTATAACTTTCGTTGTAAATATATACATCATCAAAAATAATATTTCCTTTTACTTTGTTGTATTTATTTAAAAGTAGCGTATCGTTTTTAAAACTATAATCTCCTTTTTCTACACAATAAGATTTAGGATAAATTATTTTTAGTTCAAAAGTATTGTCGTCAAATAAATTTATCTCTAATACATCATTTTCTTTAGAAAACCCATTGTAAACTTTTACTTTATCTTTAAATATATTTTGATCATGCAATCCTAAAGTAGTATACAAGGCTATTAAAAATACAACTGCTATAAGTACTGGTCTATAGTTAAAAAGTTCTCTTTTTATAGTTATTAAATATAAATTATTAAAGAAAATAACTAAAAAAGTAATTGCAAACAACACCATATATCCTCCAATAATAACCAAATCTGTATCACCAAAACAATAATTTTCTGGATGAACAAATTTATAAAAAGGAGCAATTGCTATAAAAATAAGCAAAAAATATCTTTTTCTTAACTTCATTAAATTGCTTTTTCTTTTTTTCTTCGGATTAATAAATCTGCAATTGTAGCATTTTCTGGGCAACTTTTTATCAGTTCAAAACTATCATTAACATTTACAAACCCTGTTTGCAGAACTTTAAAATAAACGCCACATTTTGTGGTATTCCAAAGTTGTTTTACAATTTTCATATCGTTAAAACGAATTCCTAATTTATAACAAGGATTTCTTTGTAGTGTTGCTTCTAAAACAGTTTCACCAACTTTAAAAGTATCACCTACATGAATGTTCGTTTCTTCTAAATCGTCTATCGTTAAATTCTCACCAAACATTCCAAAACTCCATGCTAAATTTGGATATAAGTTTTTCCAATATTCATAATGTTTTAGAGAATACCCGTAAATTGCTTGATTAATTCCTCCATGATTTTTTCTATCGGAAATTTCATCTCCTCTTACCTCTTCTTTGTCCAAAAAAATAGGTTCGTCCACAGGAAATTTAAAAATACCCGTATTTACAGTTTTATTTTTCCAGAAGATTTCCCTTCGCTCACCAATATTTGTAGATATTATTCTCATTTCATTTATTAAAAACACTACAAGGTTTTAAAAACCTTGCAGGTTAATTATTTTTTTGAAAATTTAGCCAACGCGTTTTTTGTAAATTCTGATAAAACCAACTCTCCAGAAATTTTTGCTCTTTCTGATAAAAGTGAATTCCAATGATCTGTATTTACCCACAAAACTTTTTTCATTTCTGATAAAGCTTGTGGATTATAAGAAGCTAATTTTTCTGCAAAAATTTCAACCTCTTTATCTAACTCTTTAATGCTCTCAAAAACTCTTGCATACAAACCTTTTTCTTTTGCCCAATAAGCATTTTGCCAATTTGTGGCATCTAAGGTTAACTCAGCTAAACCAGCCAAACCTATTTTACGTTTTACAGCAGGTTCAATTACAAAAGGACCTATACCAATTGTAAATTCTGATAATTTTATAGCAGCACTTTCGGTTGCTAAAACATAATCGCAAGCAGCAGCCAAACCAACTCCACCTCCAACAGTTTTTCCTTGAACTCTACCAATAATTAATTTACCACAAGTTCTCATGGCATTTATAACATTGGCAAAACCAGCAAAAAATTGTTTGCCTTCTTCTAAATTTGTAATCGCTACTAATTCATCAAAAGAAGCACCAGCACAAAAGGCTTTTTCTCCTTCAGATTTTAAAATGATCACAGAAACTGAATCGTTTTGTGAAATTGTTTGTAGTTCTTTTGTTAATCTACTTAACAATTCACTTGGAAAAGAATTACTTGCAGGATGCCCAAATTCTATAGTCGCAATATTATTTTGGATATTGGTATATAAACTTCCATTTTGTCTTGAAGTAATCATAGGAGATAATTAAGTTTTACCAAATGTAAGTTTTTATTGATAAAAAATCAATGAATTATAGCAAGATCTAAAATTTACTATTTATGTTTTATTTTCATATGTAAAATATAGATTGATGAGATTAGCGTTATTGCATTTGCTAAAACAATTGGCAAACTTTTTAAATGCAAACCATAAATCAACCAAAATAAAACACCAATTGAAAATACGATATACATAGAAAGAGAAATAGATTTGGTTTCTTTTGTTTTATATACTTTTATAACTTGTGGAAAAAATGCCACAGTTGTTAAAATAGCAGCAAAAAAACCAATAATTTCAAAATAATTCATACATTATTTTAACCTACTATATTCACAATTTTTCCAGGAACTATAATTACTTTCTTAGGAGTTTTACCTTCTAACTGAGCAATTGTTTTTTCATTTTCCATGACTACTTTTTCTATTTCTTCTTTCGATAAATCAAGAGAAAGCTCTAAGGTAAAACGCATTTTTCCGTTAAAAGAAATCGGATACTCTTTAGTACTTTCTACTAAATGTTTTGCATCGAAAATAGGAAAAGGAGCTGTTGAAATACTTTCTTTATGTCCTAATTTACTATATAATTCTTCTGTAATATGTGGTGCATAAGGTGATAATAAAACCAATAATGGCTCTAAAATTTCACGTTTGTTGCATTTTAACGCAGTTAACTCATTTACAGCAATCATAAAAGTAGATACTGAGGTGTTAAAAGAGAAATTCTCTATATCTTCTTGTACTTTTTTAATTGTTTTATGTAAAACTTTTAATTCGTCTTTGGTTGCACTTTCTTCTGAAACTTCAAAATTATCGCCATTAAAATACAATTTCCATAATTTCTTTAAGAAAGATGAAACTCCAGAAATACCCGAAGTTTTCCAAGGTTTGGTTTGTTCTAAAGGTCCTAAAAACATTTCGAACATTCGTAAAGCATCTGCTCCATATTCTGCAACAATATCATCAGGATTTACAACATTGTATTTCGATTTAGACATTTTTTCTACTTCTCTAGAAACTACATATTTTTCATCACCTAAAATAAAATGAGCCTCTTTATAATCTGAATTTAATGAATGATTTTTAAAACCATCAACATCTAATTCATCCGAAGCATTTACCAAAGAAACATCTGCATGCAAAGGTGTTTTTGTAATCATTACTAAATCTGCAAAATTCGGATTCAATAATTTTTTATCTAATAAATATTCTTTCACTACTGTTTCAAACTCATCATCATTCGTAAATAAATTATTTGAAACGAATACATTAGGAATTTTCTCAATAACATCATCATTCGATTTATCGATTGCACAGCCATTTTTAACAAATGCAGTTGCTTTAAAAACAAATGCAGAAGTTCCTAAAATCATTCCTTGATTAATCAACTTTTTCGCAAATTCATCCACAGGAACAATTCCTTTATCAAACAAGAATTTTTGCCAAAAACGTGCATATAATAAATGACCAGTTGCGTGTTCTGAACCTCCAATATATAAATCTACATCTTGCCAATATTCCAAAGATTCCTTGCTTGCAAATTCCTCTGAATTGTTAGAATCCATATATCTGTTAAAATACCAAGAACTTCCAGCCCAACCAGGCATTGTGTTTAACTCTAGAGGAAAAACAGTTTTGTTTTTTAGTTTTTCATTGCTCACAACTTTCTTTCCACGAGAATCCCAAGCCCATTCTGTTGCGTTTCCTAAAGGTGGTTTTCCATCTTCAGTTGGCAAGTATTTTTCAACTTCTGGCAACACAATTGGCAAGTGTTTTTCGTCAATCATTTGTGGCATTCCATCTTTGTAATATACAGGAAATGGTTCTCCCCAATAACGTTGTCTGCTAAAAACTGCGTCTCTTAATCTGTAATTTATTTTTCCATAGCCAAAACCTCTTTTTTCTAATTCGAAAATCGATAATTTTAAGGCTTTCTTATATTTTAATCCTGATAAAAAGTCTGAATTTGCAATTACAGTTCCTTCTTTTCCAGCATGTGCTTCTTCAGAAATATCTACGCCTTCAAAAATATTTGGAATCGGAATTCCGAACTTCTTAGCGAAATCATAATCACGTTGATCTCCACAAGGAACAGCCATTACAGCTCCTGTTCCATAACCAGCTAACACGTAATCTCCAATCCAAATTTGAACTTTTTCACCAGAAAAAGGATGAATTGCATAAGCTCCTGTAAATGCTCCAGAAATGGTTTTTACATCAGCCATTCTATCTCTTTCAGAACGTTTTGCTGTTGCATTTATATACGCTTCAACTTCTGCTTTTTGGGCATCTGTAGTAATTTTTGACACCAATTCGTGCTCTGGAGCCAAAGTCATAAAACTTACTCCATAAATGGTATCTGGTCTTGTTGTAAAAACATCAATCTTGTAAGATTCCTCGATTGCATTTGAGTTGTCATCGCTCGTATTTTCTAATTTTTGAATTGGTTTCAAAAACTGAATAGCATTATTTATTTTAGCAACTACTTTTAATACGTTTTCTGTAACTTCTTCTTTTGTAAAATGAATTACATTAAAACCTTGGTCATTAAAATACGTTGTTCTTACAGCTTCATCTTCTTTCCCAGAAAACTCAACGATTAATTTTTTAGCAGCAGATATATAATCAACCAAATAAGCACCAATTGTATACTTTTTTCTAAATTTTGATGCACCTTTTTTATTTTTTAATTCATCCCAAAGCAATCCTTCTGCTTTCGATAAATTTACACGTAAATCTTTTAAAGTTTCTAATTCTTTATAAGACAATTTCACTTCCTTCGTGGTTTTTTTAGTAGTACTTGCAACTTTAAAAGTAACCATGGCTCCTTGGCTTCTTCCAATCCAATTGGTTTGAGAATCTTTTAAAGGTTGTGGCCAATCTATTTTTTCTAAACCATCTAACAAACGTTGTGCGTATGCAGAAATTCGCATAGACCATTGTGTCATTTTTTTTCTGATAACAGGATGACCTCCTCTTTCTGAAACTCCGTTTACAATTTCGTCATTTGCTAAAACTGTTCCTAAAGCAGGACACCAGTTTACTTCTGTATCAGACAAAAATGTTAATCTGTATTGTAATAAAATTTCTTCTTGTTCTGCTTTTGAAAAAGCTTTCCATTCATCCCCAGAAAAAGACTTTATATCTTCATCACAAACTGCATTTACAGTTGCATTTCCTTCTTTCTTAAAGGTTTTTTCTAATTCAGAAATATCTTCTGCTTTATCTGTATCCTTATTATACCAAGAATTGAATAATTGGATAAAGATCCACTGAGTCCATTTATAATATTCAGGACTTGAAGTACGTACTTCTCTGCTCCAATCAAAAGAAAAACCAATTTGATCTAACTGTCTTCTGTAGGTTTTTATGTTCTCTTCCGTAGTTTTTGCTGGGTGTTGCCCTGTTTGTATTGCATATTGTTCTGCTGGCAAACCAAAAGAATCATAACCTTGTGGATGCAATACATTAAAACCTTGGTGACGTTTGTAACGTGCGTAAATATCACTTGCAATATATCCTAAAGGATGCCCAACATGTAAGCCTGCTCCAGAAGGATAAGGAAACATATCTAACACATAAAATTTAGGTTTCTCACTTTCATTACTAGCTTTAAAAGTTTGGTTATCAGCCCAAAATTTTTGCCAATTCTTTTCTATTTCTTGATGATTATATTGCATTTGCGTATTTTATTAAAGTGTGCAAATTTACGTTTATTCTTTAGAAGATTAAAGTAAAAATAAACTTGCTTATTTTGATGTTATTACGTGTTCTAAAATCATCAAAAACGAACTTAAATTCAGATTACTCATAAACTAAAAAAGCCTCTTCACTTTTTAAATGAAGAGGCTTTTTTAGTTTATTTATTTTTATTTAAAATTGATATCCTAAAGTCATTTGAAAAACACCATTTTTAATATCTGGATTTTCGGTAATTGCAATTAATCCTAAATTATATCTTGTTTGAAAAAAAATACCACTTTGAAACTGATATCCTAAACCAACATTTGCAGCAAGATCAAAGTTTTCTGCATTTGTATTTTCTTTTGATGCTCCACTATTTTGATCTATTGGCACCAATTGATCTTTTACTAAAAAAGAAAATTGTGGCCCAGCTTCTACACTAAATCCGTTTGCAATATAATATTTTGCCATTATTGGAAGTGAAACATAATTTAAATCGTATTTAAAATTATCTCTTTGTTGTGCACCTTGAGCAGAATACAATAATTCTGGTTGAATAGAGAATTTTTCTGCTATTGGTATCTCAGCAGTTACTCCTCCAACAAACCCAGTTCTAGAATCAAGGTTATTAGCATCACCTCCATTTACAGAAGCTATATTCATTCCAAATTTAAGCCCAATTTTAACATCTTGTGCATTTACTGTACCTGCAAAAGCAATAGCTATGCAAGCAATACATAATTTTTTAATCATAATTTATTAGTTTTAGTTTGGAACAGTTTTACAAATGCTGTGCCATTTTACAGTACCATTTGTTAAAATTTCAAGGATTCAAAATAACAATCTAAAAACCTGCAACATACCTTTAAAAATTTGACTAAATAAAAATCATTACTCCTTTTTAAATTTAATTTAACTAAAAATATGGGTTTTAAATTTTTGAATGCTGTATTTTTAAAACCTTAAAAATCAACCCAAATGAAAAATATATTATTTACCTTTTTACTTGCAGCTTCTTTTATTGGCTGTGAAAATTCATCCGAAGAAAAAACGGAAGAAAAATCTCCAGAACTGAGCATCAACTATAAAAAAATAACACTAGACAATGGTTTAGATGTTGTTTTTCATGTTGATAAATCTGATCCAGTTGTTGCTGTAGAATTAATGGTTCATGTTGGTTCTGCTAGAGAAATTGAAGGTAGAACAGGTTTTGCTCATTTATTTGAACATTTACTTTTCTTAGAATCAGAAAATTTAGGAAAAGGTGGTTTGGATAAAATGAGTGCAAGAATTGGTGGTTCTGGCGCAAATGGTTCTACGTCTAGAGACAGAACAAATTACCTACAAACTGTACCAAAAGATGCTCTTGAAAAAATGATTTGGGCAGAAGCAGATAAACTAGGATATTTTATCAATACAGTTACAGATCCTGTTTTAGCGAAAGAAAAACAAGTTGTTAAAAACGAAAAAAGACAAAGTGTAGATAACAGACCTTATGGACACAATCAATATGTAATTGGCAAAAATTTATATCCAAAAGATCATCCTTACAATTGGCAAGTTATTGGCTCTTTAGAAGATTTACAAAATGCTACTTTAGAAGATGTAAAAACGTTTTTCAAAAAGTGGTATGTACCAAACAATTCAACTTTAGTATTGTCTGGAGATATTGATGTTGATCAAGCTACAGAATGGGTTCACAAGTATTTTGATGAAATTCCTAAAGGGACAGAAGAGATTCCTGCACTTGTAAAAAGACCAGGAAAAGTTGATGAAATCAAGTCTTTATATTATGAAGATAACTTTGCAAGAGTTCCTCAATTAACAATGGTTTGGCCAAGTGTACCTCAATTTCATGAAGATTCTTATGCTTTAGATGTGTTAGCTCAATATTTAACATCTGGTAAAAAAGCACCTTTTAATCAGGTTTTGGTTGATGATTTAAAACTAACATCAAACACAACTATGTACAATTATACTTCTGAAATTGCTGGTGAAACTCAATTAATTATTAGAGCTTTTAATGATATAAAATTAGATACTATAAAAGCTGGGGTTGAAAAAGCATTTGCAAAATTTGAAGCTGAAGGAATTTCAGATAAAGATTTAAACAGGATAAAAGCTGGTCAAGAAACTAATTTCTACCAAGGTTTGTCTAGTGTTTTAGGCAAAGGAACTGGTTTAGCTTCTTATAACACGTATACAGGAAATCCTGGTTTTGTGAGTGAAGATATTAAAAAAACCTTAGCTGTAACCACAGAAGATGTAATGAACGTGTATAACAAATACATTAAAAACAAAAATTACATTGCCACTAGTTTTGTACCCAAAAACGAAGCTAATTTAGCCTTAACAGGTTCAGTTTTAGCAGATGTTGTAGAAGAAAAAATTGTAATTGGAGCAGAAGAAAGTTTCGATCCAAAAATTGCTGCAACTTATGAAAAAACACCTTCTTCTTTTGATAGAAGCATAGAACCTCCTTATGGAGAAACGCCATCTTTAGCAACTCCAGAAGTATACAAAACAAGCTTAAATAATGGTTTAAAAATATTCGGAATTGAAAATGATGAAGTGCCATTAGTACAATTCAATGTAACAATTGATGGGGGACAATTATTAGAGTCTATGGATAAATTAGGTGTTGCCAATTTAACTGCTGGGATTCTTGATAAAGGAACAAAAAACAAAACTGTAGCAGAATTAGAAGAAGCAATTCAAGAATTGGGGGCTAATATAAATGTGTATTCAGGTCAAGAAGAAATTACAATAAGTGCAACAACTTTGGCCAAAAATTATGATCAGACCTTAGCTTTAGTGCAAGAAATTCTTTTAGAACCAAGATTTGATGATAGCGAATTTGCCTTACTAAAAAGTGCTACAATTGCACGTTTACGTCAAGAAGAAGCAAGTCCAAATTCTGTTGCAAGAAATACGTATAATGAGTTGATTTACGGAAAAGACAATATCCGTTCTAAAAATAATTTAGGAACAGTTTCATCTGTAGAAAGTATCACTTTAGAAGATGTAAAAACTTTCTATAACAATTATATTTCGCCATCAGTTGCTAAAATGCTAGTTGTTGGTGATATTTCTGAAGAAAATGTAACGAATTCTTTAGCAAGTTTAAATGATAATTGGGCTGCAAAAGAAGTAACCATTCCAACCTATACAACTCCAGAAGCTCCAGAAAAACCAACCGTTTATTTTTATGATATTCCAAACGCAAAACAATCCGTTTTACAATTTGGTGCACCAGCTTTGGCTGCTACAGATGATGATTTTTATGCAGCTTCTGTAATGAATTATATTTTAGGTGGTGGTGGTTTTGCTTCTAGATTAACACAAGAATTACGTGAAGGAAAAGGATATACCTATGGAATTCGTTCTGGTTTTTCTGGCACAAAAGCAAAAGGAGATTTTACGATTTCTAGTGGAGTACGTTCTAATGTTACTTTAGAATCTGCACAAGCTGTAAAAAAGATTTTAGAAGAATATCCAACTACTTTTTCTGACAAAGATTTAGAAACTACTAAAAGCTTCTTAATTAAAAGTAATGCAAGAGCTTTTGAAACCTCAAGAGCAAAATTAAATATGTTGTCTAATATGAGTGATTATGGTTGGGAATCTGATTACGTTAAAGACAGAGAAAATATTGTAAATACAATGACTAAAGAGCGAATTTCTGAACTAGCAAACAAATACATCAACCCAAATAAAATGATTTGGTTGGTTGTGGGTGATGCAGATACGCAATTAGAAAGAATGAAAGAATTAGGGTATGGAGATCCTGTTTTGTTAAATGAAAGACAAAAGAAGATTAAGAAATAAGTCTTTCAAAAAAAGAAAATAGAATAAAGAGAAAAGACTAGAGACTGAAAAAAGTCCCAATTTCAAAATTGAAATTGGGACTTTTTATTTTATTGTTTTGCTATAAACTGAAACTGTTTACTAAACAACAGCTCCACTTGCAGGAACTTTTCTATCAATTTTACGCATTAAACCTTGCAACACTTTTCCTGGGCCAACTTCTATAAATTCAGTTGCTCCATCAGCAATCATTGCTTGTATACATTGAGTCCATTTTACTGGCGCAGTTAATTGTGCTACTGAATTTCCTTTTATAGTTGCTGCATCATTTATAGCCATTGCTGCCACATTTTGATAAACAGGGCAAATTGGTTCGTTAAAAGTAGTTGCCTCAATTGCAGCAGCTAACTCTTCTCTTGCAGGTTCCATTAATGGCGAATGAAATGCACCACCAACAGGCAATAATACAGCCATTTTCGCACCTTTTTCTTTTAAGATTTCACAGGCTTTTTCAACAGCTTCTACTTCTCCAGAAATCACTAATTGTCCAGGACAATTATAATTTGCAGCTACTACTACTCCATCAACTGCTGCACAAACTTCCTCCACCAAAGCATCTTCTAAACCAATAATTGCAGCCATTGTAGATTTTTGTGTTTCACACGCTTTTTGCATTGCCAAAGCTCTTTTTGAAACCAATTCCAAACCATCTTCAAAAGACAAAACTCCAATTGCAACCAAAGCCGATAATTCTCCTAAAGAATGCCCAGCAACCATTGCTGGCTGAAAAGAGTCACCTAAAACCTTTGCTAAAATTACAGAATGTAAAAAAATGGCAGGCTGTGTAACTTTCGTTTCTTTCAATTGTTCAGCAGTTCCTTCAAACATGATGTCTGTAATAGAAAACCCTAAAATATCGTTTGCTTTTTCGAAATATTCTTGTGCTAATGGAAACTTTTCGTATAAATCCAATCCCATTCCTGAAAATTGTGCTCCTTGTCCTGGAAAAATATATGCTTTCATAAATTGTTAATTTGTGTAATTATTTAATCGTTGAATTGGCGACAAAAATAATGATTTTTATTTGAAGCTTTTTCCTGCTTTACGTTTTATCTTTTTATGCTGAATTTATTTCAGCATCTGTCTATATTTAAATGTATTTTTATTTCCTATTACAGATACTGAATCGAGTTCAGCATAAAAAGGATGCCACTTCAATCAGGGCTAGAAATGTTTAATAATTTATTAAATACGTAAAACAAAAAGAATATTTACTAACTTTGTTTTATGACACTTAAAGACAAACAATTAGCGGATACAATTTACCTAATTTTAGCAGCAATATTTATTGCATCATTAGTGGCATCAAACTTAATATTCCAAAAGTTTTTTTATTGGGAGCCTTTTGGAATGTATCATTTTGAAATTTCTGTGGGTATCTTACCTTATCCAATTACTTTTCTAATTACGGATATTTTATCCGAAATATATGGAAAAAGAAAAGCTAATAAAGTTGTAGTTGCTGGTATTTTTGCTTCCTTATTTTCTTTGCTTATCATTTTAATTTCAGATTTTGCTCCAGCAATCGAAAGTTCTCCTATTAACGATGTAACTTTTCATCAAGTTTTTGGTTTATCACCTTTAGCCGTTTTTGCATCAATGATTGCCTATTTATTTGCACAATTTGTGGATATTAAAATTTTTCATTTTTGGAAAAATCTTACCAAAGGAAAACATTTATGGTTGCGTAATAATTTCTCCACATTTGTGTCTCAATTTATAGATACTTTTACAGTGATTTTTTTATTATGTATTTTTAAAATTTTGCCTTGGGAAATCTTTACAAGTTTATTAATTAGTGGATTTCTTTTTAAAGTAATTGTAGCTATTTTAGATACACCTTTATTATATGGAGCTGTTTTCTTTTTTAGAAAAAAATTTAAACTAAGCCTTAACAACGAACTTACTGATGAGTTTTTATATCATCAGAAATAAATTTCAAATCACACTAAAACAATCCATTGCAAAGCTATAACAGAACTTCTTAAAAAGATTGGACTCATTTTTGTAATCTATTATAAAAACTTCGTCTAAATACACATAAAAAGAAATATTCATGAAAAACATATTTATAGTACTTATAGCAATTTTCACTTTATCACAAGGAAATGCGCAAACATCAATTTATAATGATTTATTACAAAAACACGTTACAAAAGACGGGATTGTAGATTACAAATCTTTTAAAGCTGATAAAGCAAAATTAGATACTTATATTTCTTATTTAGAGAAAACTACACCAGCAAGTTCTTGGTCAGAAAATAAGCAAAAAGCCTTTTGGATAAATGCCTACAATGCCTATACTATCAAACTTATTTTAGAAAATTATCCATTAAAATCAATAATGGATATTAAACAAGATGGAAAAACAGCTTGGAAAATTCCATTTGCGAAAGTTGGTGGCAAAACGTACACATTAGATTATATTGAACATGAAATTTTACGTAAAAACTTATTCGACCCAAGAATTCATGTAGGTGTAAATTGTGCTTCTGTTTCTTGTCCTAAATTAGGAAATATAGCTTTTACAGAAGAGAATATTGATGCCAATTTAGAGAAGTTGATGAAAACTTTTATCAATGATTCTTCAAGAAATAAAATAACGAATAACAAAGTTCAAATCTCATCAATATTTGATTGGTTTAAAGAAGATTTCACTAAAAATGGTTCTGTAATTGATTATTTAAACAAGTATTCAAATACAGAAATAAACTCAAATGCTGCAATAAGTTATTTAAAATACGATTGGAGTTTGAACAACAAATAATTACTATCTTTCAACTTTTAATTTTATAAAACATATAAATGTCTAAAACATATTACGATTCTGGAGATTTAAGAAAATTCGGAAAAATAACAGAATGGAGCGAAGAATTAGGAAACAAATTCTTTGATTATTATGGAAAAGTTTTTGAAGAAGGAGCGTTAACTGCTCGTGAAAAATCTTTAATTGCTTTAGCAGTTGCACACACAGAACAATGTCCATATTGTATAGATGCCTATACAAAAGACACTTTACAAAGAGGCGTTACTAAAGAGCAAATGATGGAAGCAATTCACGTTGGTGCAGCCATTAAAAGTGGTGCGACTTTGGTGCATGGAGTTCAAATGATGAATAAGGTAAATAAATTAGAAATGTAAGCAGAGAACCATTTTTTGCTTTTGCAAAAAATGTGTGAATCGCTTATCCTGAGTTTTTACGAAGGATCTGCAAATTCAACTCTCGAAGACGCTTATCCTGAGTTTTTACGAAGGATCTATAAATTCAACTCTAGAATTGGCTTTTTTTTGAAGAATCTATAAACTTATCGAATTTTTAACATTAAAAAAATCACTTCTACAAGATTAGAAATTGGTTGATTTAAATTCAATTTGAATATAAATTTAAGAGAACGAAAATCCACATCAAAAAAAACCAAACCACAATAACTTACGTAAGTATTAATAGAAATTAGCATAAAACATAAAGTTTACAAAATCATTGTGCAGCAATTCAAATTAACTGCTTCCTGAAACTGAAAACTGATAATTACATTAAATGGCTACAAAATCATTAAAAGCAAGAAATAACGATATTGCAAATACCTCTCGTCAAATGGAAATTCTTTCTAGCGGAATTTTCGCAAACGGAGAATTACCAACATTTGCAGCTAAAATAAAAGAAACGGGTCATTTTCCACTTCGTCCTAAAAAATTAGAAATTCTTCAAATTAATTTAGGGTATATGTGTAACCAAGTTTGCGAACATTGTCACGTAGATGCTGGTCCAGATAGAAAGGAAATTATGACAGTTGAAACCATGCAACAATGTTTGGAAGTTATAAAAAAAACAGAAGCACACACTTTAGATTTAACTGGTGGAGCTCCAGAAATGAATCCGAATTTTAGATGGTTTGTAGAAGAAGCATCAAAAGCAGGAATTAAAGATTTTATTGTACGATCTAATTTAACCATTATTAGAGCGAATAAAAAATACCATGATTTACCAGAATTCTTTAAAAAACACGGAGTTCATGTAGTTTCTTCAATGCCTCATTGGACTCGTGGAAAAACCGATAAACAAAGAGGAGAAGGCGTTTTTGATAAATCAATTAAAGCCTTGCAAGAATTAAATGCTGTAGGTTATGGAATGCCAGGTTCAGATTTAAAATTAGATTTGGTTTACAATCCTTCAGGTGCATTTTTACCTGGAGATCAACAAGCATTAGAAAACGATTTTAAAAAAGCATTAAAAGAAGATTTTGATATTGATTTTCACAGTCTTTTTGCAATCACAAACTTACCAATTAGTCGTTTTTTAGATTATTTAATTGCTTCCGATAATTACGAAGATTATATGCACTCTTTGTTAGATGCTTACAATCCAACAGCTGTAGAAAATGTAATGTGTACAAATACAATTTCAATAAGTTGGGATGGTTGGTTGTTTGATTGTGATTTTAACCAAATGTTGAACTTAAAGGTTGCTAGTAAAGTAAAACATGTTTCTGACTATAATGAAGAATTATTACAAGACAGAAACATCATTATTAACCAACATTGTTATGGTTGCACTGCTGGTGCAGGAAGTAGTTGTCAAGGAGTTGTTGCTTAAAATATAAAATTGAAGAAAAATACTGCCATTTTAATTTTTGCGAATTCTGCTGAAAAAGAAGCGGAAAGAAAATCGTTTCTTTCTTCGGATGTTTTTTCGGCATTGAATCACCAAACTTTAAAAACGGTAGAAAAATCTGGAATTCAGTATTTTCATTTTTCTGAAAAGAATCAAGTTGGGTCTTCTTTTGGCGAGCGTTTTTCAAATGCAATTGAAACCATTTTTAATAAAGGTTTTGGGAATGTAATTACGATTGGTAATGATACTCCACATTTAAAAACGAAACATCTAATTGATACAGTTCATCAACTTGAAAAAAACGAGTTGGTTTTAGGACCTTCAAAAGATGGTGGTTTCTATTTAATGGGAATCAAAAAAGAACATTTTAACAAAGAAACCTTCTTGAAATTACCTTGGCAAACGTCTAAATTACAAAATTGTATTGCTTCCATAATAACCTCTAAAAAACTAAATATTAAGTTTTTAGAAATCTTAAATGATTTAGATGTTTTAGAGGATGTCAAAAAAATACTGCATAGTTTTAAAGCGATTCCAAAATCGGTTTTAAAAATCTTAAGAATATTTATAAGTTTCCTAAAAGAGTTTTTTATTGATATTATTATCAACTTTAAAAGCACTTTTTCTACACCAAATTCTAATAAAGGTTCTCCTTTGATTTTTGCGTAATTAATTTTCGAAAACTAATTTTAAAATAACTAATGTCTCCTTGAGCGCAGTCGAAAGGTTTTATTGTTATAGAAAATAGTTCTCGACTTCACTCGAATAAACACGAGTTTTAAGAAATCAATTTATTTTACACAAAAATCATTATTGAATGAAACATCTTTTTATGTGGATTTTACTGTTTGTAACTAGCATCAGTTTTTCACAAATTAAAATTTCGGGAACAATTACCGATAAAATTACAGGTGATGGAATTCCTTCTGTTACCATTACAACATCCAAAGAAAATGGTACAACTTCTTCTATTGATGGAACGTATTCGATCACAGTTCAAGACAAAAATCAGATATTAACTTTTTCTTATCTGGGTTATAAAACTCAAAAAATAAAAGCTGATAATCAGACTATTATCAACATTCAACTAGAAGAAATTGAAACAAATTTAAACGAAATTGTAGTAACTGCTTTAGGTTTAAATAGAAAAACAAAAGAGTTAGGCTATGTTGTTCAAGAACTAAAAACAAAAGATTTAACTGAAGTTAAAACTGCTAATTTTTTAGATAATTTATCAGGAAAATTAGCGGGTGTTACTATTTCTCAAGGTGCAACAGGTGTTGGTTCCTCTTCTAAAATTACCATTCGTGGAGAAGCTTCTTTTTCGAATAATAATCCGCTTTTTATAGTGGATGGAACTCCAATAAACAACAACACCGTTTTTAATTTCAGCAATGAAGCTGCTGCAGGTTTTCAAGAAATTGATTTTGGAAATGGAGCCATGGAAGTAAATCCAGATGATATTGAATCTGTAACTGTTTTAAAAGGCCCAAGTGCTGCTGCATTGTATGGAACTCGTGCATCAAATGGAGTTATTGTAATCAACACAAAAGATGGGAGCAAGAAAAAAGGCTTGGGAATTAGCATTAATTCTTCAGTTACTTTTGATAGCGCTTTTCGTTTGCCAGAATTTCAAAACGAATATGGTCAAGGAAATGGAGGTAATTTTGAATATTCAAATGGACTTGGAGCTGGTGTTAACGACGTAATTTCTTATTCTTGGGGCCCAAGATTGGATGCTGGAAATTTAATTCCACAATTTGATTCTCCTGTAAATTTACCAGATGGAACTATTGTAAGAGGTGGAGATAATTCTCTGTATTCTGGAATTCCGATTACACCAACAGCTTTCAATTCGAATCCAGATAACTTAAAAGACTTTTATCAAACTGGTCTTACAACCATCAATAATATTTCTATAAATGATAGTTTTGAGAGTGGTTCTTACAGATTATCAATTACAAATTTAGACAGCGAATCTATAATTCCTGGAGTAAATTTAGATCGAAAAACAGTCGCTTTAAAAATGAATTTTAATCCGACTGAAAAAACAAAAATTACCAGCACAATAAACTATGTGAATTCTAGTAGCGATAACAGACCTTCTAATGGTTATGGAAGTGAAAACGTAAATTATTCTTTAGTTGCTTGGGGTCCAAGATCCTTAAATATTAATAGTTTAAGAGATTATTGGCAACCTGGTTTAGAAGGTGTTCAGCAATATAATTTTAACTATAGATATTTTGATAATCCGTTCTTTATTTTGCACGAAAACACCAATTCTTTTCTAAGAGATCGTGTTTTCGGAAATATTGGTATCAAACATAATTTTACAGAAAAATTGAGTATTTCTTTACGATCTGGGATGGATTATTCATCAGAAAAAAGAAAATTTAAACGTAATTTTAGTAGCAATCGTTTTGCAAACGGAGCGTATGCAGAACATGATGTTTTTTTTAGAGAAATTAATACTGATTTTTTAATCAATTACAATACTAATTTTGGTGATCTTTCTTTTGATGTCTCTTTTGGAGGAAATAGATTAGATCAAAAAGCATCTACTACACAATCTCAAACATTAAATTTAGCACAACCTGGTATTTTTAGTCTGAACAATGCAGCTTCTCCAATTGAGTTTTTTCAATTTAATTCTGAAAAAAGAATTAACTCTTTATATGGAATTGCAAAGTTTGGCTACAAAGATTATTTGTTTGTAGATATTACTGGAAGAAACGATTGGTCTTCTGCTTTAGCAACGCCTTTTTCTGTGGATGGAACTTCCTTTTTTTACCCATCAGTTTCAACCAGTTTAATTGTATCGAACTTAACAGAATTGCCAAAATCTATTTCATTTGCAAAATTAAGAGCAAGTATTGCACAAGTTGGTAATGACACAAATCCCTACCAAACTTCTGGTGCATTTGTATCGCAAACCGCTTTTAATGGACAACCCACTTTTAGCAATCAAGATTTTATTCCGAATGCAAATTTAAAACCAGAAATTACAACTTCGTATGAATTTGGTGCAGATCTTCGCTTCTTTAAAGATCGATTACATGTAGATTTCACCTACTATAATGCCACTACTAAAGATCAAATTATTTCGCTGCCAATCCCAATTTCATCTGGTTATAATCAACAAGTTGTAAATGGTGGAAAAGTAAATACAACTGGTGTAGAAATTATTTTGGGAGGAACACCAATTAGAAATGAAAACTTTTCTTGGAATACCACTTTTAATTTTGCCACTAACAAATCCGTTATAAAAGATTTACCACAAGAAAATGGTCGTTTAACGTTGGCTCTAAGTAGAATTTACGATAGCGCAAACCAAACCGTATATTTTCAAGTAGAAGAAGGTGGAGAAATTGGAGATATGTATGGAACTGGCTATTTAAAAAATGAAAATGGAGATTTTATCATTAAAGATGATGGAACTTTTATAGCTGATAATACTTTAAAAAAGATTGGGAATTACACACCAGATTTCACCTTAGGCTGGAACAATTCTTTTACATATAAAGACTGGAACGCAATTTTTTTGTTTGATTGGAGACAAGGAGGAGAAATTGTATCGAGAACAAGAGCTCTCGGAAATGTTGGTGGTCAATTAGCTGAAACTGCGAATAGAGATACTGATATTGTTGCACAAGGTGTAAACCAAACAACAGGTTTACCAAATACAGTAGCTGTTTCTCCTGAAAGTTATTACCGACAATTTTACGATAGAAATCATGAAGAAAATAATGTGTATGATGCCTCCTTTTTAAAATTACGCCAGTTTTCAATTGGGTATACTTTAAATTTAAATGAAGGCTTTTTAGGCTTGAAAGATGCCTCAACAATGAACTTTTCTTTTATTGGAAATAATTTATTTGTAATCACAGAAAATCCACATTTTGATCCAGAACAACTAGCAGTTCAAGGAAATGGTTTTGTGAGTGGAGTTGAAGATATGAGTTATGCAACCAGCAGAAGTTTAGGTTTTAAAGTAGGGTTTAATTTTTAAGCTGCAAGGTATTTCCAAGGAACTTGGATTCCTTGTAGGTTTAGAAAAATTAAACCAATTACATAAAAATAAATACCTACAAGGTTTTTGAAACCTTGCAGGATAATCGATAAAAAATGAAAAAACTTATATATACAATCGCAATTTTTGCCTTCACATTTGCAAGTTGCACAAAAGATTTCGAGGAAATAAACACAAACCAAAACTCGCCAGTTGCTGTACAACCAAGCTTGTTATTAAGACAAGTAATCTACGATTTTGGCGAACAAATGAGTTATGAAGGTTTTGCTGCTGGGAATCTACTATCTCAACATACAGCTTTGTTAGATTTTAATTTATTTGACAGACATGATTTAAAAAGCCCACAATTAGGAGGCAATCCTTGGCCAATTTTTTACACCAATTTACGTGATAATGAAATTCTTTTAAAACAATCTAAACAAGCACCTGCTTTTGCAGTGTATGAAGGACCTGCCTTTATTTTAAAAGCATATATGGCTGCTGGTTTAACAGATATTTTTGGTGATGTTCCTTACTTTGAGGCATTTAATGGTATTGAAGGAAGTGCGAAACCAACGTATGATTTGCAAGAGGATATTTACCTTAATGAAAATGGAATTTTAGATAATTTAGACAAAGGAATTGCTGCAATAAATATGTATGCTGGTTCAATTCCTTTAGAAGGAGATATTTTATTTGATGGAAATTTAGATAATTGGATTCAATTTGCAAACTCTTTAAAAATAAAATATCTCATCAGAATTTCTGGTAAGGTTGATGTTTCTGTTCAACTACAAACAATTTTTGATGAAGGAAATTATATCAGAAATAACACAGAAAATGCTGTTTTTAGTTTTTCAAATACAGCTCCAAATAATTTTAGATTTGCGCAATTAAGAGAGGGTGATTTTACAAATTTTGTAATGTCAGAAACTGCTGAAGAGATTTTTAAAGATTTAAATGATGTTAGAATTTCAACTTTTTATCGAGCTTTTGCAAATTCAAATTCAAGCGAATTTAATGGACTTATAAACGGAATTAATGCCTCTACAACGACTCCATCTCCTGATGATTATTCTCTAGCTGGAACTATTTTCAGAGAAAACACAGCTGCATTGGATGCCAATTTTATGACAGCTTGGGAAACCAACTTTTTATTAGCTGAAGCTGCTGAAAAAGGGTTCATTACAACAAGTGCAGTAACATTATACAATTCAGGAGTTATACAAGCTTTTGATTATTGGAATACGAATTTGCCAGCAACCTATTTAGCTGAAAATGCAAATTTAAACGCAGTTGGTAAAACGCCTTTAGAACAAATTATTACTCAAAAATGGATTGCAAATACCATGAATGGTTATGAAAGTTGGATTGAATTTAGAAGAACAGGTTTACCTACTTTAAAAAATGTGGCAGCAAGTTTAAATAACGGATTAATTCCTGTGAGAATGCCTTATCCTGCAGATGCAGCAGCATTAAATGCAGAAAATTATAAAATTGCAGAAACTGCAACCAATGGAAATAGTTTAGACGTAAAAGTTTGGTGGAATAGCCTCCCTTAATCCCTCCAAAGGAGGGAAATACTCTTGTGAAAATTTTTGTATAAATAAAATTAAAAAATTAAAATATGATAACATCCGTTTTTATTCAATTGAGTGAAAGCTCCTTCCCTTTGGGAAGGTTAGGATGGGCTTTTGGGGTTGAGTCTTGGCAATGGATTTTAATAGTTTGTTCAAGTTTAATACTATTTTTCATGTCTCCTTTAGCAAAAACTACAGATCAGTTTTTTAAAGCTGTCAACAAGAAAAAAGCACCCAATACATTGGTATTAACAGGAAGCTTAATTATCTCTTGGATTTTTGCAAAAAGCATTACAAACGCCGCAAATCTTGGATTAGATTTTGGTTTGGTTGGTGGAGTTGCCTATGCTGGTTATTATTTATCTTTTGCAGTTGCAGGAATAATTATTTATCAATTAAGAACCAAAGGAAATTTTAAAAGTATCCATGAATTTCTGATTTCCAAATTTGGTAAAAAAGCCATGGCAATTTTTTCTATTCTGATAGCTTTCAGACTTTTTAACGAAGTTTGGAGCAATACAATGGTTATTGGAAGTTATTTTGGTGAAGTAGGAAGCTCATCTTATTATTGGTCAATTATTTTATTTACAATTTTAACATTAAGTTATGCTGTTAAAGGTGGTTTGAGCAGTTCCATTTTTACAGATGTTATTCAAATGGTGTTATTTTCTGTTTTATTGATGATCATTTTAGGAACAATTTTTACTACAGATGATTTTTCTACGGAACAAATAATCACCTCTGGAACTTGGAGTTTTGAACTCGGGTTAAATCTCTTTTTTGCAGCCCTTATTCAGTCTTTTAGTTATCCTTTTCACGATCCTGTTTTAACAGATAGAGGTTTTATTTCATCACCTAAAGTAACAAGAAAAAGTTTTTTATGGGCAAGTATTTTAGGCGCAATTTGTATTGTACTTTTTAGTTTGATTGGAGTTTATGCCCAAACAAAAGGAATGCAAGGTCAAGCAGCTGTAGAAGTTGGTAAAGCATTTGGAGTTGTTATTTTATTAGTTATAAATTTTATAATGATAACCTCTGCAGCATCAACTTTAGATTCTACTTTTTCATCATTTTCTAAATTGTTAGCAGTAGATTTAAATTTAGGAAAAACGGTTTCTTTTGGAAGAATTTCTATGATTGCTGTTGCAGTTTTAGGAACAATTCCTGTTTTTTTAAATGCAGAGATTTTATCTGCCACCACAATTTCTGGAACAATGGTTATTGGTTTAACACCTATATTTATTTTCTGGAATGTGAAAGTGCCAAAAATTAGTTTTTATTTATCAGTAATTTGTGGTTTGGTTTTTGGAATCTTTTTAGTGTTTAATTGGTTTCCAGAATCGTTTATTTTTACAAAAGGAAAATATGCCAATTTACTTTGGGTAAATGTTTGGGGAATTTTAAGTTGTATTATTTTATATTTTATTCCAAAATGGATCAAAAAATAGTGGATTTAGGCAAAATATCAGGAAAAACATTACTTTTTGGTGGTGTATATAGCAATTTACAAGCTTTAGAAGCTTTAAAACAAATTGCTGAAAAGGAAAATATTGCTCCAGAAAATTGTATTTGTACTGGAGATATTGTTGGGTATTGTGCCCAGCCTGAAGAAACTGTGCAACTTTTTAAACTTTGGGGCGCAAAAAGTATTGTTGGTAATGTAGAAATTCAACTAAGAGAAAATGCAGAGGATTGTGGTTGCGATTTTAAAGAAGGCTCAAGATGTGATGGATTTTCGCAACTTTGGTATCCTTTTGCACAGAGTAAACTATCTCAAAATTCATTAGAGTTTTTACAAACATTGCCTTATTATATCAGTTTTAAATATGCTGATAAAAATGTGACTGTTGTTCACGGTTCGTATTTTAATGTATCAGAATTTATTTTTAAATCTACAGATTGGGACCTCAAAAAACCAAATTTTAATGCTACAAATAGTAATGTAATTATTGCTGGTCATTGTGGTTTACCTTTTCATCATCAAGAAAAAGACCAGCTTTGGTTGAATCCTGGAGTTATTGGAATGCCAGCAAATGATGGAAATCCTAGTGTTTGGTATGCAATTTTAGATGATTCAAATAATAGTTTTAACTTTACACATCAAACATTAGAGTACAATTATAAATTAACAAGTAAGTTAATGCAAAATGGCTTGTTGCCTGAAGAATATTCTAGAACCATTGTTACAGGAATTTGGGACAATACAGAAATTCTACCTGCACTAGAATCTGGTTTACAGGGCTTTGGAATTCAATTATAGATTCCTATTTTCACAGGAATGACAATCTTAAATGAATTCTTTAATCAAAAATTAAAAAAAACTTAATAGCATCAAAAATGAAAAAAATATTGATCCTTTTTTTAGTTGTTAGCTCCACAACTTTTGGTCAGAAAAAATTAGATAAACTTCTTGATAAATGGAATACTAGAAATGTTCCTTATATATCTGTTGAAACTTTAGCAATGCCAAAAACTGATGCAATTTTATTAGATGCAAGAGAGGAAAATGAGTTTAATATTAGTCATTTAGAAAATGCCATTTGTGTTGGTTATGATAATTTTAAAATCAAAGAAACCATTGCAAAATTACCAAAAGACAAAAACGCAAAAATTGTGGTGTATTGTTCTTTAGGGATTCGTTCTGAAACTGTTGCCCATAAATTAATTAAAGAAGGTTATACCAATGTTTATAACTTATATGGAGGAATTTTTGAATGGAAAAATGCCGATTTTAAAGTCATTGATACTTTAGGCAAATCAACAGAAAAAGTACATACTTTTAACAAAAGCTGGAGCAAATGGCTGAAAAAAGGAGAGAAAGTTTATTAAAGCAGTAAAAACAGCTTTCAGTTGGCAGTAACCACTGCTTTGTATAAAAAGTAGCAGTTGGCGGTTGCAGTTTTCAGTAGTCACTATTAAGAAAATAAAAAATAAATCTTACCTCAAAGAAACATAAACTAAATTTCTATTAGGAATTTTTAAAAATCACAATTTATTTTATCGATGATAAAAAATACAAAAAATAAAAACTTACTATTAATCTTTACCAGAAACCCAGAATTAGGCAAAGCAAAAACACGTTTAGCAAAAACTGTTGGCGATGAAACTGCTCTAGAAATCTATAAATTTTTATTAGAAAGAACAAGAGACATTTCATCAAAAGTAAATGCTGACAAAGCTGTTTACTATTCTGTGAAAATTAGAGAAAACGATATTTGGAATCCAGATATTTATCAAAAATACCAACAATTTGGAGATGATTTAGGAATAAGAATGTTAAATGCATTCAAAAACGGATTTGAAGCTGGTTATGAAAAAGTGATGATTATTGGAAGTGATTTATACGATTTATCAGAAAAAAATATCGAAAAAGCTTTTGTAGCATTAAATACCAATGATGTAGTAATTGGCCCTGCAGAAGATGGTGGTTATTATCTTTTAGGGATGAATACTCTCCAAGAAAACGTTTTTAAAAATAAAGAATGGGGAACAGCATCTGTTAGAAAAGATACTTTAAAAGACTTAAGTGATAAAAAAGTGAAAGTATTAGCCTTTAAGAACGATATAGATGTCTATGAGGATATTATTAATATTCCAGAAATTATGGAAACATTCATTGAAAATAAGTAACTTTATCATTAAAATTTAATTGCTTTAAAATTCAATATAAATGAAAGCGCAACAACTAAAAGAAACTATAGATTTTTTAAAATCAAAAGGAATTACAAGCCCAGAAATAGGGATTGTTTTAGGAACAGGTTTAGGAAAATTAGTGAATGAAATTTCGATTGAAAAAGAAATTTCGTATTCAGAAATTCCTAATTTCCCTGAGGCAACTGTAGAGTTTCATTCTGGGAAATTAATTTATGGAGAATTATCAGGCAAAAAAGTAGTAGTAATGTCTGGTAGATTTCATTTATATGAAGGTTATAATGCTTGGGAAGTTACTTATGGAATTAGAACGATGCATGGTTTAGGAATCAAAAATTTACTGATTTCAAATGCTGCTGGAGCAATCAATTTAGATTATAAAAAAGGTGATTTAATGTTGATTGAAGATCATATTAATTTACAAGGAAGTTCGCCTTTAGCATTTAATGGCGCTAATAATTTTGGAAATATATTTGCGGATATGTTAGAACCTTATTCCAAGGAAATAAACATAAAATTGAATTTAATTGCACAAGAACAAAAAATTCAATTACATAAAGGAGTTTATACTAGTGTTTTAGGACCACAGTTAGAAACACGAGCAGAATATAGAATGTTGCAAATTTTAGAAACTGATGCTGTAGGAATGAGCACAGTTCCTGAAGTTATTGTTGCCAAACAACTAAACTTGCCATGTGCTGCCATTTCTGTTTTAACAGATGAGTGTGATCCTGAAAATTTACAACCTGTAGATATTGCAGAAATTATTGCTATTGCTGGCGAAGCTGAACCAAATATGATTACATTATTTAAAGAAGTTATTAAAGTTCTATAAGCAATTAAACATCTTTAGCAATTCAAAAAAAAATAGCATCAGAATACATCTTAAAAATTATCTATATCAGTTTTCTAAAAAATATTTCTTTTAATACTGATAAAATTATTTTAAAAATTTGAGGTTATTTTAAATTACAAAGGAAGATTTATTGTTTCCATCAAAAAAAAATCAAAAAAAAATGTAATTTTGCGTAATTCTCAAAATAAAATATGCAATATAAAAGAATTCTTTTAAAATTAAGTGGCGAAGCTTTAATGGGTGAAAGACAATATGGAATAGACCCAAAACGACTTGCTGAATATGCAAAAGAAATTAAAGAAGTAGTAGCAAAAGGCATTGAAGTTGCTATTGTTATTGGTGGTGGAAATATTTTTAGAGGCGTTGCTGGTGCTGCTAATGGTATGGATCGTGTGCAAGGAGATCATATGGGTATGTTAGCAACTGTTATAAATGGTTTAGCTCTACAAAGTGCTTTAGAAGATGAAGATGTACATACACGTTTACAAACTGCTTTAGAAATTAAAGAAGTTGCAGAACCTTATATTAAACGAAAAGCGATTCGTCATTTAGAAAAAGGACGTGTTGTTATTTTTGGAGCAGGAACAGGAAACCCTTATTTTACAACAGATACTGCAGCAGTTTTAAGAGCTATTGAAATTGATGCAGATTGTATTTTAAAAGGAACCAGAGTGGATGGAATTTACAATACAGATCCAGAAAAGAACAAAGATGCTATTAAATTTGAATCCATTACATTTAAAGATGTTATTGAAAAAGGTTTAAAAGTTATGGACATGACTGCGTTTACATTAAGTGAAGAAAATAAATTACCTATTATTGTATTTGATATGAATACAAATGGAAACTTACTAAAATTAGTTTCTGGAGGTAAAATTGGTACAATTGTTGAAAATTAATATTTTTAAAAACCTGTTCTAATAATTTCATTTTTTGATATGGAACCAAGAACACATAAAAATTACAAATTCTAAAAAAAGATGAACGAAGAAATTGAATTTATTTTAGATACAGCAAAAGAAGCAATGCACAATGCAATTGAGCATTTAGAAAAAGAATTTCGCTCAATTAGAGCAGGGAAAGCAACACCTGCAATGTTAAGCACAGTAATGGTAGATTATTATGGTTCTCAAACTAAATTGAGTCAAGTTGCCAATGTAAATACTCCAGATCCAAGAACTTTAAGCATTCAACCTTGGGAAAAAAATATGTTGCAACCTATTGAAAAAGCAATTCAAATTGCAAATCTTGGTTTAAACCCAATGAATAATGGTGATTTAATTATGATTAATGTTCCACCATTAACTGAAGAAAGAAGAATTGGTTTGGCTAAACAAGCTAAAGCAGAATCTGAAGATGCTAAAGTTGGTGTTAGAAATGCACGAAAAGACGCAAACAACGATATTAAAAAAACAGATATTTCTGACGATATGAAAAAAATTGCAGAAGATGATGTTCAAAAATTAACAGATACATACGTTAAAAAAATTGAAGATATTCTTTCTGTAAAAGAGAAAGAAATAATGACTGTATAATACTGATTTGTGATGAATTAACTTAAAATTTTTGACAAATAATAAATTCAAAAAGACTAAAATAAAATTTTAGTCTTTTTTTTGTGCAAAACAATATTCAGCATATAAATTATTTGTCTTACAATGCTTTAAGAATTCATCGTTCATTCTTAAATAATAGTACTAAAAGTCAAACGAGTTTTATTTTACTCACTATTACAATTTACCTACCTTTGTAGAAATCTTTTTTTAAATGAATTTCTGGACAAAAGTTGCAAGTATTATTTTACGAAATCGTTACTTGGTTTTAATAGGTATTGCAATCATTACAGGGTTATTAGCTTCGCAAATGAAGTATATGCAGTTTTCATATACAGAAGCAAATCTTCTACCAGAAAACCACGAAGCCAATTTAGAATACAATAAATTTCTAGAAATTTTTGGAGAAGAAGGCAATCTTGTAATTCTAGGAATTAAAGATTCTACAGTTTTTACACCACAAAAATTTAATGCTTGGAACAATTTAGTAAAACAATTTGACGATTTAGATGAAATTGATTTTACTGTTTCTATTGCCGATGTTCAAAAACTGAAAGCAGATAGAAATAAAAGAAAATTTGTTCTAGAACCTTTATATTCTGAAAATCCTAAAACATCGAAAGAGGTTCTTGCTATAAAAAAGGAACTTTTTGAGAAACTTCCTTTTTACGATAATTTATTATTTAATAAAGAAACAGGCACATTACAAACTGCCATTTATATTAACAAAGAAATTATCAATACACCTGTTCGTAGAGATTTTATTTTTGATAAATTAATTCCAATTATAGAAAAATTTGAAAAAGATAACAATGTAGATGTTCGTATTTCTGGAATGCCATACATTAGAACTTTAAATGCACAAAACATTCAAGATGAAATTTTGCTCTTTGTTTTAGGTGCATTATTAATAACAGCCGTTATTTTCTTCTTCTTTTTCAGATCTTACAGAGCTACATTTATTACACTTTTAGTGGTAATGGTTGGTGTAACTTGGGCTTTTGGTTTTATTGGATTGTTCCGTTTTGAAATCACAGTTTTATCAGCATTAATTCCGCCTTTAATTATTGTAATTGGGGTGCCAAATGCAGTTTTTCTGATAAATAAATATCAACAAGAAATTAAAAAGCATGGGCAGCAAGCAAAAGCTTTACAACGTGTAATCGCAAAAGTTGGGAATGCAACTTTAATGACCAACATTACAACTGCCTCTGGTTTTGCAACGTTTGTATTTGTTAAAAGCGATTTATTACGTGAATTCGGAATTTTAGCTTCCGTAAATATTATCAGTATTTTTATTTTGGCGTTATTAATAATTCCTATTATTTATAGTTTTATGCCATTGCCTAAAAAGAAACATTTAAATCATCTTGAAAAAAAATGGATTGAAAATGTAGTAGATTGGATGGAAAGAATGGTAAGAAACCAAAGAATTACCATTTATTTTGCAACTGTAATTGTTCTCGTTTTAAGTATTATTGGTGTCTATAAAATTAAAGTTTCTGGTAGTTTAATAGAAGATATGCCAAAAAGCACGAGCTTTTATAAAGACATTAAATTCTTTGAAAAAGAGTTTGGGGGTATTATGCCTTTAGAGATTTTAATTGATACTAAAAAAGATAATGGAGTTATGAAATTATCCACCTTAAAAAAGATGGATAAAATTAATGAAGTGATTGAATCTTTCCCAGAATTATCAAAACCTATTTCTGTAGTTAATTTAGTAAAATACTCAAAACAGGCTTATTATTTAGGAAATCCTAAATATTATCAACTGCCAACAACACAAGAACAAGGCTACATTTTTGCCTACACAAAAAACACCAATAGTGATGCAGGAATGCTAAAAAACTTTGTAGATTCTACTGGACGTTATGCAAGAATAACAACCTTTATGAAAGATATTGGCACCGATAAAATGGATGTTATTCAAGAACGATTAAAAGCTGTTGTTGATAAAGAATTTCCAGCAGATAAATACACAGTTTCTATAACAGGAAAAGCATTGGTTTTTATAAAAGGAACTAATTATTTGATTACCAATTTGGTTTTTTCATTATCACTAGCTATTGTTTTAATTGCGCTTTTTATGGCTTGGATGTTTAGATCGCCTCAAATGATTGCAATTTCTTTACTCCCAAATATTCTTCCTTTGTTAATTACTGCTGGATTAATGGGCTTTTTTGATATTCCTATAAAACCATCTACAATTTTAGTTTTTAGTATTGCTTTTGGTATTTCTGTAGATGATACAATTCACTTTTTAGCAAAATACAGGCAGGAATTAATGGCTAATCAATGGAAAATAAAACCTTCTGTGTATGCTGCTTTGCGTGAAACTGGAGTTAGTATGTTCTATACTTCAATTGTGTTATTTTTTGGTTTTTTAGTATTTACACTTTCTAGTTTTGGTGGTACAATTGCCTTAGGTGGCTTGGTGTCCATCACTTTATTATTGGCAATGGTTTCTAATTTATTGTTGTTACCTTCTTTATTATTAACTTTCGAAAAGAAAATTGCCAATAAAGAAATGTTTAAAGAACCGAAGATTAAAATTATACCTCCTAAAGAGGAAAATATAGATTAAAAAAAATCTCCATTAAAATAAATTAATGGAGATTTCTTTTTCATAAGTAGAAAAACGGGGGATTCATTTTAAATTCTTAATCTTAATTCATAGCAATTTTTCGATTAAAACTAATTCTTTTACTTAGCAAATATTTGAGAATTCTCTTTTCCAATAGATTTGTCAAATTTAAGATGCTTTTTTAAGATTGTCAACTGTGTTTTTACGCAGTTTTTCTGTATTTTCGTAATATGAGTAAAGATTTTGGAGAATTTACTAGAATAAGAGTTTCAGATATCCCTTATGATCCTGAAGATTTTGTTTTTGAAGAATATAAAAACAAAGTACAAAGTTTTATTGGGCAGGCTGTATATATTTATTCTTTTGAAAAAAACAGAATGTTGTATGCTGCAGGTTGGGAAGATTTATTGGGTTACAAAAGTGAAGAAATTACCTTATTTAAAATTGTTAGTATCACCTCTAAAAGACACTTTAACTTCTCTAACGAGCTAAATGATAAAGCTTTACAATTTCTACTTAGTAAGAAAGAGGAATTAGAAAAATATAGCTTTACTATTGAAGTTGAAAAAATTCATAAAAATGGCGAAATTATTCCACTTTTTTCGAGGGTAGGTATTTTTAAATCTAAAAATGGTACCATTTTAGAAATTATAGGAATTTCAGAAAAAATACATTCTAGAAAATTAGGTAATATAATGCAGTATGCTGTTTTTGGTCCAAAATTATCTGGGTTTGAAGAAACTTTAAATCAACAATTATTTAATGAATTGGCAATTTCTAACAAAGAAATAGAAGTTTTAGAATTGGCTGCTAAAGGTTTTACATTTAAAGAAATTGCTAGCAAATTAAATGTGAGTCAATCTGCTATAGAGAAAAGAATATATCCTTTATACAAGAGATTCAATGTAAAAAGTTTGCCTCATTTAATTAGTTTTGCACACGATAATCATATTTTATAAACTAATTGTTGTAATTTTTTCTTCTTGAACTCCAATTTCTAAAAGCATCCTTTTCCAGCAATCTACATAATTTACTCTTTCTGGTTTTTCATTTCCTAAAACCCAAATTATATTCTTATTTTTTAAAATATTTCTATTCACTTTATTAATTGGTTTTAACGTATCAATAAAACTGAGTAATTTTTCGGGTGATATTAATTCGTCTTGAATTGGTTCACTAGGATTTATATCATCAATCATTAAAAAATTGGCAGTTTTCCAATTCCAAATTTCATGCTCTTCTAAAACATCATCTTCATCATTAAAAAAATAATTGAACATTTTAAATGCATTTACATACAAGCAGCTATTATTTTTAATACTTAATTCATTTAAAATACCAACCCCTAAACTTGTTTTTCCAGTGCTTAAAGCTCCATAAATCAACAGATGATTTCCAGCTCTTTTGGATGAATTTTTAAATTGTTCAACTTTCAATTTGTTATCAGCATTGATATTAAAATCCCACTGACTTAATCGAAATTGAAAAGGAAATCTCGCATAAAATTGATACATTTTTGTAACAAACCAATATCTGGTAGCAAACAATAAATAGATTGCTAAAATGGATAAAGTAATTAAAACTGTATTATTTGCTCCTTGTGTTATTAATAAACTGAACAAAAAAGCTCCGAAAGCGAAAAAACAAACATCTGTAAAGGTATCAAAAGCCAAATTATTCCATTTTGGTTTAAATGTATAGGTTGATTTTTTCGGAATAAAAACCATCTCAGATTTAGATTCGCTTTTACTTAATAAAGGCCCTAAGAAATTATACAATTCAAAAAGTAGCCAAAAAACTGATACATATATTGCTGATTTTACAGCATTAAAATTTGAAAAATAAAACACTAAATAACTGGGAATAAAACCTAGAGAGATATGCCCAAATTGATTTGCCATCCAAGCATAAGTTAAGGTAATTCCTCTATGAGCATCTTTACCAATGGCATCATCTTTTAATTGTTTTAAAATTCTTTTAAAAGAAATTGTTTTTTTCATGGTTAATTTATTCTACTCAAAGATATATTTTTTTTATCAGCTCTAATTTAACGACAAATTAAGTTTACTTTTTACTTCAAAAAAGTATCTTTACAATTCAGTAAATTTTTAAAGTAAATCAAAAAAATCAAGAAGAAATGACACAGAAAAATGTTGCAGAAATTTTAAAATCAGATTCGATTTTACAAGAAGTTCATGTAAATGGTTGGGTAAGAACTTTTAGAAGTAATCGTTTTATAGCTATAAATGATGGTTCAACAATTAACAATATACAATGTGTTATTGATTTTGAAAACACTCCAGAAGATACTTTAAAAAGAATTACAACAGGATCTGCTGTTTCTATAAAAGGAACTATTGTAGAGAGTCAAGGAAAAGGACAGTCAGTTGAAATTCAGGTTTCTGAAATAGAAATATTAGGCGATTCTAATGCAGATGAATATCCTATTCAGCCTAAAAAACATAGTTTTGAATTTTTAAGAGAAAATGCACATTTACGTGTAAGAACAAATACGTTTAGTGCAGTTATGAGAGTTCGTTCTAAACTGTCTTTTGCTGTACATAAATATTTTCAAGAAAATGGTTTTAACTACGTAAACACACCAATTATTACAGGAACTGATGCAGAAGGTGCAGGAGAAATGTTTAAAGTTACCAATTTTGAAACTAATAAAGCACCTCTTACTGAAGATGGAAAAATAGATTATTCTAAAGATTTTTTTGGTAAAGAAACTAGCTTAACTGTTTCAGGGCAATTGGAAGCTGAAACTTTTGCGATGTCTTTAGGAAAAGCGTACACATTTGGACCAACTTTTAGAGCAGAAAATTCGAATACAACCAGACATTTAGCAGAATTTTGGATGATTGAACCAGAAGTTGCTTTTATGGATTTGGATGGCAATATGGATTTGGCAGAAGATTTTATAAAATCGGTTTTAAAAGATGTTTTAGAAACATGTAAAGACGATTTAGCCTTTTTAGATCAGCGTTTAACGCAAGAAGAAAAAAGCAAACCACAGGCTGAAAGAAGTGAAATGAGCTTGTTAAACAAGTTAAAGTTTGTGGTTGATAATAATTTTAAACGTGTTTCTTACACAGAAGCTTTTGATATTTTAAGAAACTCAAAACCTAATAAAAAGAAAAAATTTCAATATCCTATAAATGAATGGGGAGCAGATTTACAATCTGAACACGAACGTTATTTAGTGGAAAAACATTTTAAATGTCCTGTTATTTTGTTTGATTATCCAGCAAATATAAAAGCATTTTATATGCGTTTAAATGATGATGGAAAAACAGTAAGAGCAATGGATGTACTTTTTCCAGGAATTGGAGAAATGGTTGGAGGTTCTCAAAGAGAAGAGCGTTTTGATGTTTTAGTTGATAAAATGAAAGCGCTAGATATTGATGAAAAAGAATTATGGTGGTACTTAGATTTGCGTAAATACGGAACTGCTGTGCATTCTGGTTTTGGTCTTGGTTTTGAAAGATTAGTACAGTTTACAACAGGAATGAGTAATATTAGAGACGTAATTCCTTTTCCAAGAACACCACAAAATGCTGAATTTTAAAAAGACAGTTTTAATTTTCCAAAAAGGAAAAATTGTTTTTGGAAAAAATAGTCCATTTAATTTTGTATTTTTATAAAAACACTTTTAAAATGAATACTCTAAATAACTTAAAAAATAATTTAATTAGTAGAATTGTTGCGACTGAAAATGAAAAACTACTAAATGTTATTATTTCTATTTTTGAAGTATCGAAATCTGAAGAAAAAACAACTTTTTCTTCAGAACAATTAGAAATGTTAAAAATGAGTGAAGAGGATATAAAATATGGACGTTTATATTCTGAAGAAGAAGTAGATAAATTAGATGCTGAATGGATGAACTAACTATTGTTTGGACTCTAACAGCTTTAAAACAGAGGAATCAAGTTTTTAAGTATTGGAATTTAAGAAACAATAGTAATGCTTATTCTAAAAGATTAAATTTAAAAATTAAAGAAAAAACTACGTTATTAAAAGATTTTCCAGAAATGGGAAACCCAACAGAAAAACTAAATTTAAGAAAGATTAATCTTGAACATTTTTCAATCTTTTATAAAGTTTTTAATTATAAAATTATCATTGTTGCTTTTTGGGATAATAGACAAGATCCAAAAACACTTTTAAAGTTTTTAAAACAAAACTAAAAAATGCTAAAACAAAGTCTAAATTTTAAACTTTTACAAAAATTATCTCCACAACAAATACAGTTGATGAAGTTAATTCAATTGCCTACACAAGCCTTTGAAGAACGTTTAAAGCAAGAAATTGAAGAAAACCCAGCTTTAGATACAGGTAAAGATGATGCAGATTCAATAGATGATGATTTGTCTAACGAATATGATGAGGCAGATGATGGAAACGAAAAAATTGAAGCTGATGACATCAACATTGATGAATATTTAAGTGACGATGAAATTCCGAATTATAAAACTCAAGCCAACAACTACTCTGCAGACGATGAAGAAAAAAACGTGCCTTATGCTGCTGGAACCAGTTTTCATCAATCTTTAAAAAATCAATTAAACACTTATAATTTTACTGAAGAAGAACGTGCAATTGCAGAGTTTTTAGTGGGTAGTATTGACGATAGTGGTTATATAAGAAGAGAAATTATAGATTTGGTAGATGATTTGGCATTTACAGCAAATGTTTTTACAACTGAAGAAAAAGTAATTTCTGTTTTAAAAAGAGCAGTGCATACATTAGATCCTATTGGAGTTGGAGCTAGAGATTTAAGAGAATGTTTAATTATTCAATTAAAAGCTAAAGAAGGTAATAAGATTAGAAGTTTAGCAATAGCCATTTTAGAAGATGCTTTTGATCATTTTGTAAAAAAACATTACAAAAAGCTTCAAGAAAAATTCAATATATCTGAAGATGAGCTAAAAGAAGTAAATTCAGAAATTTCTAGATTAAATCCTAAACCTGGAAGTTCTTATGCAGGTAATAACAAAATTGCTGAACAAATTGTTCCAGATTTTTCGATTAAAATTATAGATGGTGAACTAGATTTAACGCTAAACTCTAGAAATGCGCCTGAATTACATGTTTCTAGGGAGTACAATAATATGTTAAAAGGCTACCAAGAAGCAACCACAAAGAGTAAATCTCAAAAAGATGCAGTATTCTTTATCAAACAAAAACTAGATGCTGCAAAATGGTTTATTGATGCAATAAAACAGCGTCAGCAAACTCTTTTGGTTACCATGAATACAATTATGCACTATCAATACGATTATTTTTTAACAGGTGATGAACGCAGGTTAAGACCCATGATTTTAAAAGATATTGCAGATAAAATAAATATGGACGTTTCTACAGTTTCTAGAGTTGCTAATAGCAAATATGTTTCAACACCTTATGGAACTAAATTAATTAAAGAATTCTTTTCTGAATCTATGAAAAACGATCAAGGAGAAGATGTATCAACCAAAGAAATTAAAAAGATACTAGAAACTGTTATTACTGAAGAAAATAAAAAGAAACCTTTAACAGATGAAAAATTATCTATCATATTAAAAGAAAAAGGATACCCAATTGCAAGAAGAACAATTGCTAAATATCGTGAACAGTTAGATTTACCTGTAGCACGTTTACGAAAAGAAATATAGTGCAATTTTACAAATACATATCTACTGTTTTACATCCTATTGTGATTCCTACAATTGGTGTAATGTTATATTTCTTACTAATTCCTAGCAATTTAGTCAGCAATCAAAAACTAATGGTTTTAAGTTTAGTTTTTATTGTTACCTACTTAATTCCTTTGTTAATCTTAGTCCTTTTTAAGAAATTAAAGTTTATTAAAAATTACAAGGTAGAAAGTATAAAAGAAAGAAAATTACCTATTGCACTAATGGTTTTTCTTTTTTATTTATTAGGAACTACAATTAGCAATGTTGCAAATTTAAGAGGTTTAAGCTTACTTTTTTACGCAACATCCTTAGCTTTATTTATTGTTTACATTTTGTTTTTCTTCAAAATTAAAGCAAGTGTTCATTTATTGTCTTTAGGAATCTTTATAGGCTTTTTCATGATTTTAAGTAATATACACGCAAAGTCTTTTATTATAGTAATTATCATCCTCTTTTTAATTGCTGGTCTTCTAGCAAGTGCAAGATTAGCACTTAAAGCACATACTACAAAAGAAATCTATATCGGTTTTTTTATAGGTTTACTAACAACCTCAATTGTATATTTTCTTCTATAAAATATAAAAAATAAAACCAAATTTTAAAATACTGGTATTTATATCCTCACTATTTATAGTAGCATTTTCAAAAACTGGAGTTAAGCTATAAAATAAGTTGATATTAAACACATCATAACCAATTGAAAGCGTTAAACCATATTGAAAATTATTGAATGCACTTACGTTATTATAGCTAAAATTAGTACCATTTTCTTCAAATCGAAATGTATTAGATAAATTATATAAAAATTTCACACCTCCATATATTCGCCAAAAATCGTATTTTTTTGCTGTTGATGTTCTCCATCTCAATTCAATTGGTAATTCTAAATTATGTGATGTAAAAATATTTGAGGCTAAATCAGCACCAGTATCAAAGCTAGTTCCTGTATTTAGTTCCTCAACTTTAAGTTCATGATTAAAGAAATCGAATCCATAACCAACACCAGCTGCAAAAGAAATATTTCCTCTTTTATTTAAGATAATATCTTTCATAAAACCAGCAGACACTGCATAAGAAAAATTACTTCTACTTATAGTTGTAGGTTGATTATTAAACTGCGCATAGGAAACCGAAAAATAAATTTGATCATCTGCATAGCTATCTCCTAATTGTAATGAATCTTTCTGAGCAGAAAGTTTGGTTATAGAAATTATAAAAAGACCAATGTAAATTATATTTTTCATTATATGATAATTGAAATTAAATATACATTATTTGTAAATTAAATCTTTATTTTTTTAAATAAAAAAAAGGATAACTCTTTCGAATTATCCTTTTATATAAAATAGTTTGTTTTTAATTTTTCGCATCAGGTGTAGAAGAATAGTTAATTTTAAGAGCATTTACATCTCTTAATTTTAATCTGATATCTATAATTGTACCTACATTAGATCGTCTGTCTGCTTTAATAGAAGTAGTCATAAAAGGAACTAATTTCTCAGCTATTTTATCTCTTTTACCTAAAATAAAAGCTGGAACTTGATCTGCAGTAGATATTTTATCATTCAATTGAATTTTATTATAACCTGCTCCATCTCTATTAGTATCTGTAGACTTCCCAACATAAATTGTACTTACCAAGCTTTTGTCTTCTAATTTTTTAATTTCAGTTGCACTAGGTAATACAGGATTTTCTATTCTTAAATCTGTCTCTCTCATAGTAGTTGTTACCATGAAGAAGAATAATAGCATAAAAACGATATCTGGAAGTGATGCAGTGTTTACTGCAGGCATTCCCTTTTTCTTCTTTCTAAATTTAGACATACTTTAAATTTTATAATTAATTATGATGTTGGCTCCATATCAGAAATAATTTGAGGATATGCTTTCTTAATATCTTCAACTCTTCTCTGTAAGGTTTCAACCTGATCTTTCAAATCAGCATTATTTTTGGCATTATCATAAGCTTCTTCAAGCTCATCAAATGACATATTATATCTTTGTCTCGATAATCTATTTCTTAACTCAGAATAAGCTCTTAACAACTCATTTTGTACTCTAATATAAGTTCCATATTCGGTTCCTCTATCACTTTGTACAGAAATAATAGCTTTGTTAGGATGATCTGATGAGGTATCAAGCCCTTCACCTTGACAATAATCACATCTTTGCCCAGGAGTTCCATCTTCACCTGGTGCACCAATACCTCCTCCATTATCAATAAAGTTAAGAGCAGCATCTTTAAGATCTTTTATATTCATAGCTTCATTCTCTACAAGTAGATCATTGTTTCTATTGATACTTACCTCAAAAATATTTTTCTGTTTAACGATAGGAGGAACATAATCTGGTGGCGGTTTTTCTGATAACTTTTTAGAGACCCCTGAATCTACATTCATGGTAGTTGTTACTAAAAAGAAAATTAATAACAGAAAAGCAATGTCTGCCATAGAACCTGCGTTAATTTCTGGATTTTCTCTTCTTGCCATATTTTTATGATTTAACTAATCCTTTTAATAAATCTACGATAAAGAATATACCTGCTATACCTCCTAAAATAAGACTATACCAAATACCTGCTCCGACCCAACGATTTATTGAAGAACCTTCTTCTCCACCTCTTTCTATACCTCCAGCAGTGTTATAAACTACATTGCTATCAGACAAGAAATAAGCGATTACAAGAAGTATAGCTAATACTGCTATACCTCCAAAAGTCTTTTTTAAATTTTCTGGATTTCTAATCATACTCCAAAAAGATAGAGCAATTGTTACAATAACTGCAATTATAAATAACCAAAAAGAAAAGGAAATTAATGGACTCACTACAGTATTCTGTAAATTATCTACATTATCAACAATCTCTTGAGAATCTTCCATAAAAATTCTTATGAAAAGAATCCCGCCAATAAGAGCTATTGCAGCAATTAAAATATTTAAAATTTTATTACTTTTCATATTGAATATTATTTTTTATACTTAACTAATAAATCTATCAATGAGATAGAAGCATCTTCCATACTATTTACAATACTATCGATTTTTGCAACGATATAATTATAAAAAATTTGAAGAATAATTGCAACGATTAAACCGAATACAGTTGTTAATAAGGCTACTTTAATACCACCTGCAACTACTGCTGGAGAAATATCGTTTGCAACAGCAATATCATTAAATGCTCCAATCATACCAATTACAGTACCCATGAAACCAAGCATTGGTGCTAATGCAATAAATAAAGAAATCCAAGAAACATTTTTCTCTAATTGTCCCATTTGAACTCCTCCATAAGAAACAACAGCTTTTTCTGCTTCTTCAACACCTTCATCAACTCTATCTAAACCTTGATAAAAAATTGAAGCAACTGGCCCTTTTGTATTTCTACAAACTTCTTTTGCAGCTTCTACTCCTCCTGAACTTAAAGCGTCATCTACATTAGCTAATAATTTTTTTGTATTTGTTGTTGCCATGTTTAAATAAATAATTCTTTCAATGGCAATAGCTAATCCTAAGATTAAAGCTACTAATACAATCCCCATAAATTCTGGGCCACCATCAATAAAGTTTTGCTTTAAAATTTGGTGAAACGTTTGTGATTCTTCTGCTGCTCCTTCTTGAGCGAAAGTGGATTGTATAGCTCCAAAAAACATAAATCCTGTTACAGATAAGACATTTACTACTTTTTTCATCTTTGTTATAAATTAATTTTAATAGTTAACGGGTTAAAGATATAAATTTTCGTCTCAAAAAAAGAAAAAATAGTAATTTTTGTGATTTTTTATAAAAACCCTTTCTTTTATTTTTAAGAGAGTGCCAAGTAACAAAAAATGTTATGCATAAAAAAATATTTTTGTGCTAATTCTTTCTTTTTATCACTTTTTTTATAAAATTTTAGTGTTTGATTGCTTTCTATCTAAAGTTACGAACTAAAAACGTCTGAAATTTCGCCTCTTAAAGATTTTTCAAAATAATAGGTAAACTCTTTTAAAGATAAATTTTCATTTAATAAATACATTAATTTTGCAACAGCAGATTCTGTGGTAATATCGTTTCCACTAATTACACCTATTTCTTTTAAGCCTACACTTGTTTCATAATGGCCTTGAGATACAGCACCTCCTTTACATTGTGTAACATTTACAATTCTAATATTGTTTAAAATTGCTGACTTTAACAACTCTAAAAACCATGTTGTATTAGGTGCATTACCAGCACCATAAGTCTCTAAAACAATACCTTTTAAGTTTTTAATATTCAAAATACTTTCTACGACTTCTTTAGTAATTCCTGGAAATAATTTTAAAATAGCAATATCATTCACTAACTTTTTTCTAATTACAAGTGGCTTTTCATCATTTTTTTGATGATACATATAATGTTTATTAAAATTAAGATGTACGCCACTTTCTGCTAATGGTGGATAATTCATAGACGTAAAAGCCTCAAATTGTTCTGCATTTATTTTTGTAGTTCTGTTTGCTCTGTATAATTTATATTCAAAGTATAAGCAAACTTCAGAAACAATAGGTTTATCCTTTTTTCTTGAACAAGCAATTTCGATGGATGTAATTAAATTCTCTTTTGCATCTGTTCTTAAATCTCCAATTGGCAGCTGAGAACCTGTAAAAATGATTGGCTTCTGTAAGTTTTCAAACATAAAACTAATTGCAGAGGCTGTATAAGACATCGTATCTGATCCTGTTAAAACCACAAATCCATCAAATTTCTCGTAATTAGTTTCTATAGTTTCTGCAATTTCTACATAAAAAGAGGTATTCATGTTTGATGAATCTATTGGCTCATTAAAAGAAATGGTTTTGATTGTACAATTTAATTGTTCTAATTCAGGAATGTTTTTGGTTATTTGATTAAAGTCGAAAGCTTTTAAAGCATTTGTCTTATAATCTTTAATCATTCCTATGGTACCTCCTGTATACACAATTAAAATGTTAGGTTTTCTTGACATTATGGCATTTATTCTTAAAAAATTATTAAATATTTACTATTAATATATGCCAATAACCACTTTTTAATAACAAAAAATAAATTGGAATACTTTATGTTGTAAATTTATCAAACAAATATGATATACAATTTTTAAAAGATAATAAATTATGATAGGATTCTATATATTAATAGGTGCAATTTCATTAATAAGTTGGTTAGTGAGTAATCAATTAAAGAAAAAATTCAAGAAATATTCTCAAGTTCAATTAAGAAATGGCATGAGTGGAGCTGAAATTGCCACAAAAATGTTAGCAGATAATGGTATTTTTGATGTAAAAGTAATTTCGACTCCTGGTAGATTAACAGATCATTACAATCCAAAGGATAAAACTGTAAATTTAAGTGAAGCTGTTTACAACCAAAGAAATGCTGCAGCTGCAGCTGTTGCTGCTCACGAAGTTGGGCATGCTGTACAACATGCAACTGCATATAGTTACTTAACAATGCGTTCTAAATTAGTACCTGTTGTGAGTATTACTTCAAAATTTTCTCAATGGTTAGTTTTTGGGGGAATTATTTTAGGTGTAGCTTCAGATGCTACTGGTGAATATGGAATTGGATTTTACATTGCTGTTGCTGGTTTAGCATTTATGGCAATGGCTACTATTTTTAGCTTTATAACTTTACCTGTAGAATATGATGCAAGTAACAGAGCCCTAGCTTGGTTAAAGAATAAAAACATGGTTTCTCAAGAAGAACTTGCTGGTTCTACAGATGCTTTAAAATGGGCTGCAAGAACATATTTAGTAGCTGCTTTAGGTTCTCTAGCAATGCTTTTATATTGGGGGTTACAAATTTTAGGAGGAAGAGATTAGGCATCGCAGATCCTTTTATTATTTCACTTTTGTGTTATAAATTATACATAAAAAATTTAAACCTGAGTTTAATATAATTAAAGTTTAAATTAATATTCTTACTAAAATGCTTCGAAAAAATCGAAGCATTTTTTTTATGCAGGAAACTTTTTATTGATTTTAAGCGTCTTCAATTTTATAGAAAATAAATTCTAATTCAACCGAAATTTAACCTATTTCGTCAAATTTTGATTTTTCTTCTGTAACAAAATAGGCACTTTTGAAGTGTTATAAAAGAAAAGCAATTCTTTTTAGATTCCTGTTTTAACAGGAATGACACTTTAATAGAAACCTCAACATAAAAAAGTTGAGGAGTAATTTTTAAAAATCAACCAAATGAAACTTTTTACAACCAGTATTTTTATTTTATTCTTAGGAGTTTTAACAACTTTTTCTCAACATTCAATTTCAGGCAAAATTGTTGATGACCAAAATATCTCACTTCCATTTGCAAATATTGTTTTGTATAAAATTGGCGAAGAAGCAAATCCGAAAGGAACTGTTTCTAATGATAAAGGCGAATTTACTTTTGATAAAATAGCATCAGGAAACTACAAAATGCAATTTTCGATGTTGGGTTTTAAAACTCAAAATATTGATGAATTCACTTTAAATGAAAACAAAATATTTAACATCTCTTTAAAAGAAGAAAGCCAAACGTTAAATGAAGTTGTTATAAAAAGCAAAAGACCAATTATAAGACAAACTGCAGAAAAACTAATTGTAGATTTAGAAAATTCAGAAATGATAAACACAAACCTACAAGATGTGATGCGTAAAGTTCCTGGAGTTTTAGTAACTAATAACGGAATTTCAATTGCTGGAAATAGTGGCGTAAGAATTCTTATCAACGGAAAAACAACAGAATATATGGATGTTGATACTCTTTTAAGAGATTTTCCTGCAGATAATATTGCTAAAATTGAAGTTGTAGAACAACCTGGAGCAGAATATGAAGCTTCTGGTTCTGGAGCAATTATCAACATCATTTTAAAGAAAAACGTAAAATTAGGCACACATGGTAGTGCAAATACTTGGGTTGGTGAAGACCAAGGTTTTGAATGGGGTTCTGGGTTTTCAATTGCTAGTTATAAAAACAAATTAAATTGGCAAACAAGTATTGGATATTCTCAGCCTACCTTTAGAGAAGATTTATTTTTAGTAAGAACAGTTGGTAATGAAACTTATGACCAAGTTACCAAAGAACCTTATGACCCTGATAATTTTAGAATTAGTGGAAGCATGGATTATTATTTAAATGATAAAAACTCAATTGGAATTGGTGCAAGTTTAAATACAAGAAACTCCACAAGAATTGCTTCTAGTGAAACCATTATTTCTGATGAAAATTCGGTAAATACTATATTCTCCGAAAACAGTTTTAATAGAGAACGTAAAAATTATAGCATCAATCCTTATTATGAATACAAATCTGAAACGGATCGTTTATTAGTCGATTTTAATTATATAGATTTTGTAAATGACAACACCAATACTTTATATGATGTTGCAGGAAGCACAATTCCTTTTACAGATAGAAAATACATTCAAAATGGTAATTATAATATAAAAACCTACAGTTTAGATTATACAAGAACGTTTTCAGACAATTTAAAAGTTAGTGCAGGATCTCGATTTGCAGATGTAGCTACAGACAACGATTTAGAGTCTTTAATTGATGAAAATGGCAATTTTAATTTAGTTGAAGAGGAAAGTAGTCAGTTTTTAATTGATGAAACCATTTTTGCTTTATATTCCAAAGTAAATGCAAAATTTGGAGATTGGTCTTTTTCTGGAGGTTTACGTTACGAAGATAGTAATACAGATGGCACATCCATTTTTATGAAAGACGGCTCTTTAACTACAGAAATTTTAAAAAGACCAATTCAAAAATTGTTTCCAAGTGCATCTATCAGCAGAAAAATGACCGATGTTTTGGGGGCAAGTTTATCTTATAGTTATAGAATTCGAAGACCTTCTTATAGTAGTTTAAATGCATTTCAAACATTTTTAGATCCTTATTCTGCTGGTGAAGGAAACCCAAATTTAACACCTTCTTACACCAATAATTATCAATTTAATTTAACGTATGAAGGGCAACCATTTTTTACTGTTGGTTATAGTAAAACAGACGATACTATTTTTCAATTGATAAAACAAGACAATGAAACTGCGCAAATTAGGCAACAAGTAGTAAACGTAGAAAATAATGCTAATTGGAATTTTAGATTATTTGCACCTGTAAATTTTACTGATGGTCTAGAAGGTTACACAGGAATTATCGTTACAAATAACGATTATCAATCATCAACATTTAACATCGATTTAAATAAATGGAACTTAATTTGGTTCTTACAAGCAAGTTACGAGTTACCTTGGGATATAAATTTAGAGTTGAGTGGAAATTATGGAACAGGTGCTTTAGAAGATCAAATTGAAGTAGATTGGTTTGCAGAACTAGATTTTTCTTTCGGTAAAAATTTCTTAGATAACACTTTAAAAGCAAATCTTGGCTTTAATAAAATGCTAAATAGAGGTTTTGTGGGTACAATAGATTATGGAAATGGAACTGCATCTGTTCATAGTAATGGCTCTAGACAAAACATTCAATTGCGTTTTACCTATAGTTTTGGAGATAAATTTGGAAAGAAAAAATCTGGAAGAAACACCAATAGAGATGAAGAAAACAGAATTAATGATGATAATTAATATCTTTGTAAAATGACTACCAAATTAAATAAATCTGACTAGATAATTCTTGCCATTGTTTTCGGAACCGCTATTATTTTAGGATGTTTCGATTATTATAAAAAAACCTTTTTTAGAAGATTTGTTCTAAAAAAGGTCTTTTTTATTCCGAAAACATACCTGTTATTTTTTAAAAGCTAGAGCTTCACTTCTTCCCTTTTTAAATATTTTATTACTATTCCCTTTTCCTTTTCTTAACTCTTTTTGCTCTTCAAAAGATAATTGAATTATTTCCTGACAATCTGTAGAACAGGTGTTTTCCATTTTTTCTGAACACTCATCACACTGTATAAATAATAAATGACAAGCTTCATTAGCACAATTTGTATGTGTGTCACAAGGCTTTCCACATTGATGACAGTTGGAAACTACATCATCTGTAATTTTTTCTGCTCTTCTATGATCAAAAACAAAATTTTTACCAATAAATTTATTCTCAATTCCTTCGTCTTTTACTTGACGAGTATATTCAATAATACCACCTTCTAATTGAAAAACGTTTTTAAAACCTTTGTGTTTGTAGTAAGCTGATGCTTTTTCACAACGAATACCACCTGTACAATACATCAATAAATTTTTATCTTCTTTGTTGTCTTTTAAATCTTCTTCAATAATATCTAAAGAATCTCTAAACGTATCTACATCTGGAGTTACAGCACCATCAAAATGACCAATTTCACTTTCGTAATGATTTCTCATATCCACACAAATGGTGTCAGGATTTGCTAACATTTCATTAAATTCTTTAGCATTTAAATGAATCCCTTTGTTGGTTACATCAAAAGTTTCGTCATTTAAACCATCTGCAACAATTTTGTCTCTAACTTTTACTTTTAGCTTTAAAAACGATTTGTTGTCTTGCTCAATGGCTACATTTAAACGAATATCCTTTAAGAAAGAAATGGTATCTAATTGTTCTTTTAACGCATAAAAATTTTCTGATGGTACAGAAAGTTGTGCATTAATCCCTTCATTAGAAACGTAAATTCTTCCAAGAACATCTAAAGCGTTCCATTCTAGGAACAATTTATCTCTAAATAATTGTGGGTTTTGTATTTTGTAATATTGATAAAAGGAAATGGTCAATCTGTCTTTACCAGCTTTATCAATTAATTCTGCGCGCTCAATTGCGCTTAACTTATTGTACAGTTGCATGCTATACTAATTTTAAGCTGAAGTTAATTCAGTTTTTGTTAAATAAAATATTTTTGCAAATATAGTCAAATAAATAAAATTGTTTATCCAAGTCATAAGTCTACCTTTCAACAAACTAACCTAAACTATTATTATGAAGTATTTATTATTTGCAATCGCATTATTTTTATGCGCAAACATTACAGCTCAAGAGCTACCAAAAAAATCTAAAATTTTTGTAAGAGTTTACAATAATCAAGGTGAAAAAATTGCCAAAGGAAAAATACTCGACATTACTGATGATTCTATAATCCTAAAAAAAGGAAGCAGTTCTATCACAATTTCTTTAAATGAAATTGAGACTCTAAAAACAAAAAGATCTAATGGTCATAATGTTTTATTCGGTGCAGCTGGTGGTTCTTTATTAGGTCTTGCAATAGTTGCTTCCGAAAGTGGAAATTCTAATGCCGGTTTTGGTGGTACAGCAAAAGGTCTTGCATATGCTGGAGCAATTGTAGTTGTATTTATTGGAAGTGGAGTTGGCTATCTTACTACACTTTTTAAGAACTCTCAAGAATACACTATTGGTAGTGATGTTGTTAAATGGAAAGGATTTATGGAAGACATGTATCAGCCACAAAATTAAATATTTTCTATTCTTATATGAAAATAAAACAATAAGTTTAAATTTAAACATCAGATTTTTTTTTGATTTAAATTTAAACTTACCTTGTTTTATAGCCTTTTATGTAATTCAATTGATTCATTTTTTTAGCATCTTTGCAGTCAATTTTTAGATATAAAAAATAAACTTATGAAAGTAGCTGTTGTTGGTGCAACTGGAATGGTTGGCACAGTAATGTTAAAAGTTTTAGAAGAGCGTAATTTACCAATTACGGAATTGATTCCTGTAGCATCAGAAAGATCGGCTGGAAAAAAATTATCTTATAAAGGAAAAGAATACACGATTGTAACTTTAGAAGATGCTGTAAAAATGAAGCCAGAAATTGCTTTATTTTCTGCTGGTGGAGATACTTCTTTAGAATGGGCGCCTAAATTTGCAGCAGTTGGCACAACTGTTATCGATAATTCTTCTGCTTGGAGAATGGATGTTGATAAAAAATTGGTTGTCCCAGAAATTAATGGTGATGTTTTAACAAAAGATGATAAAATTATTGCCAACCCAAATTGTTCTACGATTCAATTAGTAATGGCTTTAGCGCCTTTACATTTAAAATATAAAATGAAACGTTTGGTAATTTCTACCTATCAATCTGTTTCTGGAACTGGCGTAAAAGCTGTGCAACAATTAGATAATGAAGAGGCTGGTATTGATGGAGAAATGGCTTATCCTCATAAAATTGGTAGAAATGCTTTACCTCATTGTGATGTTTTTTTAGAAAACGGCTATACAAAAGAAGAAATGAAATTGGTAAAAGAACCAAAGAAAATTTTACGTGACGATTCTTTTTCAGTTACTGCAACTGCTGTTAGAATTCCTACTGCTGGTGGCCATTCTGAAGCTGTAAACGTACAATTTGAAAATGATTTTGATTTAGCAGAAGTAAGAAAAATACTAAATGAAACGCCTGGAGTTATAGTGCAAGATGATTTGGCCAACAACATTTATCCAATGCCAATAAATGCGCATAATAAAGATGAGGTTTTTGTTGGACGAATTAGAAGAGACGAATCTCAAGAAAAAACCTTAAATTTGTGGATTGTTGCTGACAATTTACGCAAAGGTGCTGCAACAAATACAGTTCAAATTGCTGAATATTTAATTGCAAATAGTTTAGTTTAATACATTTATGGCAGATTTTCACAAAGTACATATTAAAGAAATTACACAAGAAACCGCAAATGCGGTTTCTGTTTTGTTTGACATTCCTGAAAATTTAAAAGAAGATTTTAATTTTACAGCAGGTCAATACATAACATTACAAACAATAATTAATGGAGAAGAAATTAGAAGAGCTTATTCTATTTGTTCTACTCCAAAAAGTGGCGATATTAGAGTGGCTATTAAAGCTGTGGAAAACGGAACATTCTCTACCTATGCAACTTCCGTTTTAAAAGCTGGTGATGAAATTGAAATTACAGCTCCTGGAGGACGCTTTTTATTAAATGCAGAACCTAACAATAACTACATAGGTTTTGCTGCTGGTTCTGGAATAACACCAATTTTATCGATGATAAAAACAGTTTTAGAAACTGAACCAACAACTAATTTTAGTTTGGTTTATGGAAATAAAACTGCTGCAGATACTATTTTTTATGAAGAATTAAATGCGCTAAAAGAATCTTTTCCTAATCGATTTAAGTTGCATTATATATTTAGCAGAGAGGAAGTTAAAAACCAATTAAGAGGTAGAATCGATAAAAGTGTTACGAATTACTTTGTAAAAAACATGTACAAAGAAACTACTTTTGATGCTGCTTTTTTATGTGGCCCAGAAGAAATGATACACGAAGTTTCTACCACTTTAAAAAGCAATAATATTGCTAAAGAAAATATTCATTTTGAGCTTTTTACAGTTTCTGTTGATGAAGAAGCTTTAGCAGAAGTAAAAGAAGGAACTACTCAAATAACAGTAATGCTAGATGATGAGGAAACAACCTTTACAATGCAACAAACAGATGATATTTTGGCTGCAACTTTACGCAACCAATTAGACCCTCCTTATTCTTGTCAAGGAGGTGTTTGTAGTTCTTGTTTGGCAAAAGTTACTGAAGGAAAAGCAGTAATGGTTAAAAACTCTATTTTAACCGATAGCGAAGTTGAAGAAGGTTTAATCCTAACTTGCCAAGCACACCCAACAACTGCAAAAATTTCTATTGATTTTGATGATGTTTAAAATAAATACCTGTTTATTTGTGTAGCTTTTAATTGTAAAAAGTAAAACGATAAATAAGTATCAAAAAAATAATTTAAAAAGGATGTTTTCTACATCCTTTTTTTACCCTTCAAATAAAAAACAGTATTTTTAAGCAATGGATATTTACGATTTCAAAAATGCTTTATTAATTGGTTTTTTCATGGCTTTTATGATTGGACCAGTTTTTTTTATGCTCATACAAACCAGTATTTTAAAAGGTGCAAAAGCTGCTATTATTTTTGATTTAGGAGTAATTTTTGGAGATATTTCCTTTATTTTAATTGCCTATTATGGAAGCAGATCTTTACTAGAAAAAATTAAAGACGACCCAAGATTATTTTTTATTGGTGGTTTAGTTTTAATTATTTACGGTTTAATTAGCTATTTTGATAGAGCTAATAAAAAGAAAGATATTGAGTCTGCCAAAGCTATTGAAGTTCCTATCGTAAAAAACAATTATCTAAAATTATTTTTTAAAGGTTACTTTTTAAACTTTATCAATATTGGGGTTTTAGCTTTTTGGTTAGGTACAGTTTTAGTAATTGGCCCTACTTTAAATATGGATCAAAATGCCATTTTTTGGTATTTTGCAACCATTATTCTTGGCTATTTTATAACGGATTTAGGTAAAATATTTTTAGCAAAACAGCTTAAAAATAAAATGACACCTGCTGTTATTTATCGCGTAAAAAAAATAATGGGAATTATTTTAATTGTCTGTGGAATCTATTTAATGTTGATGGGGTTTATCCCAAAGGAAAAAATAAACGAATTTATAACTTAATAAACAGTGTTAACTAACAGTTACTTTTGATTTTCCGATTGTTAAGAGCTCTTTCCATTGTGTTGTAAATCTTGGACTTCTGTGTTCGTTAATTAATGCCCATTCTTTCTCTCTGTTTCCAACAGAAGCTAGTTTTACTTTATTTTTGCCAAATTTGCTATTTAAGGCATCAATGGCTTTTGTAAGTTTTTTACTTTCGCTTTTTTGCTCTTGATAAAATAAGTTGGTTTGGATCTCTGAATCTGGAATTAAACCAAATAAATTAACACCTACTTTTTTATAGCGATAGCCTTGCTTAAATATTTTTTTCAATCCTTTAATAGCTTCTTGCGTTAATTTAATAGTGCTATTGGTAGGAATTTCTAAAGTGATGATAATTTTCTTATAATATTGATGATCTGTATTGCTAAAACTATTGGTTTGTAAAAAAACTTCTAAATAGGTTGCTGCCGAATTTTGTTGACGCAACAAATCTGCAACTTCAGCAACATAATAACTGGTTGCTTCTTCAATTAAACTGTATTCTGTTAATTTATAACCGAAAGATTTTGCAGTTCCAATTCCTTTTTTAGTGGCAATTTCAACTTCCATTGTATGACAAGGAAAATTATTAAGTTCTCTCCACAAACGCTCTCCAACCACAGTCATTTCTTTACGAACCCAAGCTAAATTAGTTTCAGCAAAATCTAGCGCTGTTTTTGCACCAGTTTTTTCTACTCGAATTGTATGTTTACGCCCAATTCCCCAAATATCTTTTACTTTATTTGCCTGTAATAAAAACCTTCTTTTTTCTTCGGAATCAATTACATAAACACCATTATTTGCTGGAATTTTCTTGGCATATTTATTCGCCATTTTTGAGAGCGACTTTGTTTTAGCAACTCCTACTCCAACAGGAATTCCTGTATTTTTATGTACAGTTTCTTTTATTTTATGTGCAATTTCTTCTAGTTCATCAACATCAAAATGAGATAAATCTACAAAGCTTTCATCTATGCTATACTCTTCTACAATTGGCGAAAATTCTCGTAAAGTATCCATAACTCTTTGAGATAAATCTGCATATAATGTATAGTTGGATGAGAAACAGGTAACGTTATTCGCTTTTAAAATTTCTTTAATTTTAAAAACAGGTTGAAACATAGGAATATGTGCCAACGCTTTTGCTTCTTTATTGGCAGCAATTACACAACCATCATTATTACTTAAAACCACCACAGGTTTTCCTTGTAAATCAGGTCTAAAAACCTGTTCACAGGAAGCATAAAAGCTGTTACAATCTACTAAAGCAATCATAAAACAGATTTTATAACATAGGTAATAACTCCCCAAAGTTGCATTTCTTCTTTCGAATTTGCATCAATTCTTTCAATTTGAAAAGCATCTTCTTTTACAATAACTGCAAGCTGATTATTTTTTGGTGTAAGCGATTTATCTACAATTAGAACATCGTTTTCTAAAATCTCGAAATCAATAAAGCTATTATCGATAACTCTTACGTAAAAAGTTGCTGATGGATTTGTAATTAATTCAGCATTTAAATCGATTCTGGGTTCTGTGTAATGTGTTGCAGGACTTGAGAAACCCGTCTGTTTTGGACGCGCAACTCTATAGCTTTTCTTAGACTTTTCTACTAAATTTACCTTACCTGATTTCACACTTTAAAATTACAAGAAAAAGCATTTGGTAAATGTTAATTTTAGAAGAACTAATTAACAATTTTCAATATTTTGGAAATCAATATTTTACAAAAAAACAAGAAATTAAACCCTTAAAAAAACAACGGAATTACAAATTGATAATACAAAATAAGCAAAACAACAGCAATGATATTTAGAAAAACACCTGCTTTTACCATTTCATTTACTTTTACATAACCACTTGCAAAAACAATGGCATTTGGAGGCGTTGCCATTGGCAACATAAACGCACAACTACTTGCCATGGTTACTGGAATTAACAAATTTAAAATCGGGATATTTAACCCAATTGCAATCCCTGCAACAACTGGCGCCAAAACAGCAACCAAAGCAACATTGCTCATCAACTCTGTCATAAACAACATCAAAATAATTAATAGAGAAACAGTGAATAGAATATTAAAATTTCCAGTTGCAATTGTGTCTGTAATTAAAGCTACAATTCCACTTGAATCCATTCCTTTTGCAAGTGCTAAACCTCCACCAAAAAGTAGTAAGATTCCCCAAGCTAATTTTTGAGTATCATTCCATTCTAAAATAAAATTCCCTTTTTTAAAATTCATAGGAATTGCAAATAAAGAAACAGCACCAATTAAACTGATAATAGTATCTGACAATTTTAATTCTGGAAAAATAGAATTGATAATGGTTCTTGTAATCCATAAAAAAACAGTAATTCCAAAAATAGTTAAGACTCTTTTTTCTTCTTTTGATATTTTACCTAGCTTTTTAATTTCTTCTGATATTAAGTTTGCAGAGGATGTAAACACGATTTCTTTACAAGGAAACATCCATTTTACGAGTACAAGATAAACTGCAACAATCATTAAGATTGAAAAAGGCAATCCAAAACTCATCCAAGTTAAAAAAGAGATTTGTATGTTATATTGATTTTCCAAAAGTCCGATTAAAACCGAATTTGGTGGTGTTCCAATAACAGTGGCAATGCCACCTGCATTTGCTCCAAAAGCGATTCCCAACATTATACTTAACGCAAAATTTTTATCGCCTTTTGTAAAACCATCTTCATCTTTTATAAGCAATCTAATTACAGAAATTGCAATAGGCAACATTACTACTGTGCTTGCTGTATTGCTAATCCACATGCTCATAAAAGCAGTTGCCAGCATAAAACCTAACACTACCTTTTCTGGAGTTGTGCCTGTAAATTTTACAATATTTAAAGCAATTCTTTTATGCAGATTTACTTTCTCTAAAGCCAAAGCCAGCACAAAACCACCAAAGAATAAAAATATTATTGGACTTCCATAATTTGCACCAACATCTGCAATATCCATTACTTTTAACAATGGAAATAAAATTAATGGCAACAAAGCTGTTACTGCAATGTTTACGGTTTCTGTTATCCACCAAATAACCATCCAAATAGCCACTGCAATTACTGCATCTGCTTTTTCGGAAACTAATGTGATTGGCGAAAATTGGATAAGGAAAAAAAATATTGGACCAAGAAGTAAGCCTAATTTTTTGGTTGGTTGCATTGTTGGTTGATTAATTGGTTTGCAAAATACTAAAAAGTAACCTTTATAAAACATCTCGATACAAATTTGATGAAAAATCAAATTCAATCGATGTGACAACTCTTTTTAAAATGCAGAAACTCGCGTTAAGGATTGAACGACTTGTTTGAGCTCTTTTTGTTTTTTCAACAAAAAAGCGAGTAGTGAAAGCCTGTTAAAACGCCCAAATAAAAAAACTCCCTCAAATTAATGAGAGAGTTTTCGAATTTTATGAGATTTCTAAATCGCCTAAAAAGGGTCATTTCGAAATGACAATTTTGTTTTAATTAATAACGATAATGTTCTGGCTTATAAGGACCTGCTTGAGTTACACCAATATAATCTGCTTGCTCTTTGCTTAATTCTGTTAACTCTACACCTATTTTTGCCAAATGTAAAAATGCTACTTTTTCATCTAAATGTTTTGGCAACATGTACACTTCGTTTTTGTATGCTTTTGCATTGTTCCAAAGTTCCATTTGCGCCAAAGTTTGGTTTGTAAATGAATTACTCATTACAAAACTTGGGTGACCAGTTGCACATCCTAAATTTACCAAACGTCCTTCTGCTAATAAAATAATATCTTTTCCATTGATGTTATATTTATCAACTTGAGGTTTGATTTCAACTTTTTCGCTGTTCTTATTTAAATAAGGAACATCAATTTCATTATCAAAATGACCAATGTTTGCAACAATAACTTTGTCTTTCATTGCTTCAAAATGCTCACCTCTAACAATTCCTTTATTTCCTGTAGTTGTAATAATAATATCAGAATTTGCAACAACAGTTTCTAATTTCTTAACTTCAAAACCATCCATTGCTGCTTGTAAAGCACAAATAGGATCGATTTCTGTAACAGTTACAATTGAACCTGCACCTTTAAAAGAAGCTGCTGTTCCTTTACCTACATCTCCATAACCACAAACAGTTACACGCTTTCCTGCTAACATAATATCTGTTGCTCTACGAATTGCATCTACTGCAGATTCTTTACAACCATATTTGTTATCGAATTTCGATTTTGTAACAGAATCATTAATGTTGATAGCTGGCATTGGTAACGTTCCGTTTTTTACACGTTCATATAATCTATGAACTCCAGTTGTAGTCTCTTCTGATAAACCATTAATTCCTGCAGCCAATTCTGGATAGCGATCTAAAACCATGTTGGTTAAATCTCCACCATCATCTAAAATCATATTTAATGGTTTTTTGTCTTCACCAAAAAATAAAGTTTGCTCTATACACCAATCAAATTCTTCTTCGTTCATTCCTTTCCAAGCATACACTGGTGTTCCTGTTGCAGCAATTGCAGCAGCAGCTTGATCTTGTGTAGAAAAAATATTACAAGAACTCCAAGTAACATCTGCACCTAAAGCTTGTAAAGTTTCAATTAAAACTGCAGTTTGAATTGTCATGTGTAGACATCCTGCAATTCTTGCTCCTTTTAAAGGTTGAGAATCTCCATATTCTTCTCTCAAACTCATTAATCCTGGCATTTCTGCTTCTGCCAATTCAATTTCTTTTCTTCCCCAATCTGCTAGAGAAATATCTTTTACTTTGTAAGGTACGTAAGCTGTTTTTGTGCTCATTTTATGTATATTTATATTCTAAAATTTCGAAGTGCAAAGTTACGATATAGAATTTTAAAATTATGGCTCTTTACAAAACATTAACTATCAGCTCAAAAACCAAAGTTTTTATTTGGAAAATTGAGGAAACCATTGAAGAATTACAGCAAGGAGTTACCTTAACTGAAAATAATTCAGCACGTTTAAATTCGATGAAATCTGATTTACATCAAAAAGGTTTTTTGAGCATAAGACATTTACTAAAAGAAATTGACTTAACAGATGCTGATTTAATTTATGATGAATTTGGGAAACCTCATTTAAATAATAATCGATTTATTTCGATCACACATTCTTTTAATTTTACTGCCATTATTTATTCTACTGAAACCGAAGTTGGTATTGATATTGAAAAACAGCGTGATAAAATTTTAAAAATTGCACATAAATTCACACCAATTGAAGAATACAAAACCATAGCAAATCACGATGCATTAATTAGTAAATTAACGATTGTTTGGGGTGCAAAAGAAAGTTTGTATAAAATTTACGGAAAGAAAAAATTACTTTTTCTACACCATATTTATGTAGCAGATTTTAAATTTGAAGAGGCAAAAACTACTGGAGAAATTCGTTTTGATGGAGAAACGACTTCTTATGCTGTTGAGTTTTTAGAGTTTGAAGGGTTTACTTGTGTATTTGCCTACTAAAGTTTAAGGTTTAAAATTTTAGATTCAAAGTTGGAGTTTTAATGAAAGATTTTTTTAATTATTAATTTCATACACTTTTGCTAGGTTTTCTATGTTGTTATGTGATTAAAAAACAAATTAACTTCTTACTTTTGAAGCTCCAACATCAACAAAAAAAATGACAGAAATTTTCGATTTCTTTTTTGGACAATATAAAACCTACGAAACCATAGATATTGTTCTAGAAATTATAGCAGTTATTTTTGGTTTTTTATCAGTTTGGTATTCTAAGCAAAATAAAATTTGGGTTTTCCCAACAGGAATGATTAGCACATTAATCTTTGTGTATTTACTTTTTAAATGGGAACTTTTAGGAGATATGATGATAAATGCCTACTATTTTATAATGAGCATTTACGGTTGGTATATCTGGACTTATAAAAGTGATGGAGAACATGAAACGCCGATTTCTACAACCACAACAAAAGAAAAAAAGTTAAGTGTTTTTATTTTTATAGCAACACTTATTTTTGTGTACGCTGTGTATTCTTATTTTGAAAAATGGACAAGTTGGACAGCTTATGTAGACACAATTACTACAGCAATTTTCTTTGTAGGAATGTGGTTAATGGCAAAACGAAAAATAGAAAATTGGATTTATTGGATTATTGGAGACATTATTTCTGCTCCATTATATTTTTATAAAGGGTTTACTTTTACTAGTTTTCAATATTTAATATTTACATTTATAGCAATATTTGGTTATTTAGCATGGAAAAAAAGCTTAAACAGAAACCTATCAATCTTGTAAAGGTTGTTTTATTTGGCCCTGAATCTTCAGGAAAAACAACTCTTTCTCGTCAATTAGCACGTTATTATCACACAGTTTGGGCACCAGAATTTGCACGTGAATATTTGCAAAATAAATGGAATAATGAGCGTAAAACTTGTGAAGCAGAAGATTTAATTCCGATTGCAATTGGGCAAATGAAATTGGAAAATAAATTGGCTAAAAGAGCTGATAAAATTTTAATTTGCGATACAGATTTACTAGAAACTAAAGTATATTCAGAAGAGTTTTATGGTGGTTTTGTTGATGAAAAATTAGACAAAGCTGCAAATGAAAATCAATATGATTTATATTTACTAACGTATATAGATACACCTTGGGAAGAAGATGATTTACGTGATAGACCAGAACAACGTTTAGAAATGTTTAATGCTTTTGAAACTGCTTTAAAAAAACATAATAGACCTTATATTTTATTAAAAGGAGATAGAGAAACGCGTTTAAAAAACGCAACTGAAGCGATTGATAAACTTATAGCTAACAAAGAAAATTTACATTCGTTTTCTGACTCTTTGCAAGATTTAGACATGCATTTTTTGCATCAAAATAACGATTTTGGGACTTCTTTAGATTATTAAATAAAACACATAAATGAGCAAATTATATATAGTTCCAACACCCATTGGCAATTTAGAAGACATGACTTTTAGAGCCATTCGTGTTTTAAAAGAAGTCGATTTTATTTTAGCAGAAGACACAAGAACTAGTGGAAAACTCTTAAAACATTTCGAAATTGCTACGCAAATGCACAGTCATCATATGCATAATGAGCATAAATCGATTACAGGAATTATAAACCGATTAAAAAATGGCGAAACCTGTGCTTTAATTTCGGATGCTGGAACTCCTGCAATTTCAGATCCTGGTTTTTTATTAACAAGAGCTTGTGTAGAAAATAATATTGAAGTGGATTGTTTGCCTGGAGCTACTGCTTTTGTGCCAGCTTTGGTAAATTCTGGTTTGCCAAATGATAAGTTTGTTTTTGAAGGTTTTTTACCCGTTAAAAAAGGAAGACAAACGCGCTTCTTGCTTTTATCCGAAGAAAAAAGAACGATGATTTTTTACGAATCGCCACATAAATTGGTAAAAACTTTAGCCCATTTTATAGAATATTTTGGCGCTGATAGGCAAGTTTCTGTTTCTAGAGAACTCACAAAAATGTTTGAAGAAACCATAAGAGGAACAGCCTCTGAAGTTTTAGAACATTACACAAATAAACCTCCAAAAGGAGAAATTGTTGTGATTGTTGAAGGGAAGAAATAGGGAATAGTGTAAGTTCATTAAATTTACAATAAAACCTCACAGGTTTTAAAAACCTGTGAGGTATGGAAACTTAAATTATATTTATTTGATTTCTATTTTAATAAAATATCTACTCCTTTAAAACTACCCTTTCTTCAAGGTAATTATAATAACACCATTTGGAGCATTGTAACTTTCTATAGCTTTCTTACCTTTTAAGACTTCCATTTTATCTATTGTTTCAGGTTTTAAGTTGTCTAAAGTAGCTTTATCTACAACTTTTCCATCAACAATTATTTTTGGATCATTTTTAGTACCAATGTCTCTTTTGTAACTTAAATCTAAATCGGAAATGGGTGTTGAACCCAATCCTTTAGTTGTAATTAAAACAACTCCATCAGGAGCCTTATATTTTGTGATAGCATCTTTTCCTTTAACAATAAATACAGAAGCTATTTTACTTTGATCAATTAGTTCCATTGGGAAATCGAAAATCTTTCCATCAACATAAATAATAGGTTTTGCACCCTCTTTTAATTTTACAAAAAGTTCTTCTTTTACATCTTTTTTCTCTTCTTCTTTTTGAGCTTGAATTGATGAAATAGTAAAGATCATTATAATTGAAGCGACTAATAATTTTTTCATGTTTTTTGTTTTTAACGGTTGATAAACTTTCTTTATTTGATAATTTTTTAATTTTTTGTGTACACAATTATAAAATCGGTTTCGATAATAATATTGTGGATTGTTTGTTTTACTTCAGCATCTGAAAACATGCTTTTTGCTTCATTTAATAAAGCCTCTTTCTCATTATAACTTAACTCATTTTCATTTAAAAACCCAAAATACAAAGAGACTAAAAGCAATATAGAAGCTGCTGCAGAGAAAATTCCAATTTTGAATCTGTTTTTTTTCGCAGTTTTTTTTTCAAAAGAGTTCCATAATTTATCATTTAAATTATAAGGTGTTTCTATTTTATTTTCTTCAACAAAACCTGCTAAAATTTTTATTTCTGATTCATTTTCACCAACCTCATCAAAAAGACGCTTCTCTTCTTTTAAAGAAGTTTCTCCGTTTTTATATTTTTCAATACGATTTTTAATAGTTTCCTCTTTCATAACTATATGTTTTTTCTAATGCAATACTTATCGTTTTTCTGGCTCTTGATAATAAGACTCTCACATTGGTTATTTTGAGCTCCATAATGGCTGCTATTTCCATAAATTCATAACCATCTAAATCTCTCATTATAAAAATTTCTCGCTGTTGATTGGGTAACTTTTTTAAAATCTCCTTAATAATTTCATTTAATTCTTGGCTTTCTATATAAGAATGTTCGTTTGAATCGCTTAATAGATTTAAATAAATTTCGCCATCATTTACTAAAATTCTTTTTTTTCTTAAAATATCTAAACAGTAATTACGAGCTGTTAAAAAAACAAAACCTTTTATATTTGGATGATTTTCCAGCTGATTTCTTTTCTCCCAAAGTTTTATCATTATTTCTTGAATAGCATCTTCTGCCTTAGTTTTATCGCCAAGTAAACGAACAACTAAGGGAAACAAACGTTCTGATAATGAAAAAATAGTAACTTTAAAATCGTTTTTGTTCATTCTATTTATATAACGTAAAACCGTATGTGTTTATAACAAAGAAATTGGTTTTATTTTTTAAATTGATAAATTCAGCTGAAAAAAGCGTTTAAAAAAGCAAATTACTCATTAAATATTTTAATTTAGATTTAAAATTTAAAAATGACAATTCAACAATTCAAAACCCAACTAAAAACCACTCCAACTTCAATTCAATTTGCAGAAACGATGCAAGTTATTGAAGATAATTACAATTTTACACCAACTACTTTTACAAACGGAAATATCAAAAATAAAGCTGGCGAAAACTCTGGTTCTTGCAAATTGTTTGCATTTGCCATTGATCAACAGCTAACAAAAGAAGAAACTTTAGCGTGTTTTGGTGAACATTATAAAAGTGTTTTAGAAGATAAAAAAGGAACATCACACCAAAATATTAGAAATTTTATGGAATTTGGTTTTGATGGTTTGACGTTTGAAAGTGAAGCTTTAGATAAGAAATAACTTCATATTTTGTTATAAAATGAATAAAGAGTTCACTGAACAAACTTTTTACGTAATTTTTTTTTATTTCAAATAACAAAATATAGTATAAAACTAAACGTAAATAAGTCCACAATTAGTTGATTACAATTAATAAGAAAATATTTTCTAACGTATTTTTGATGGAAATCATCAACTATATGGAAACCAAACACTATAATGTATTTGTAATTGGAAGTGGAATTGCAGGACAAACTGCTGCAGAAATCTGTGCAAAAAACGGACTTTCTGTTGCTATTGCAGATAAACAAGCATTTGGTGGAACGTGTGCTATAAGAGGTTGTGACCCCAAAAAAGTACTCTTACAATTTGCAGATTTAATGCAAAAAACGGAACAACTAAAAGGTTTAGGAATTAAAAAAGTTCCAGAAATTAGTTGGAAACATATTCAAAAATTTCAAAAACAATTTACTAAAAAAGTACCTAAACATACAGAAGATGATCTTACTAGTTTGAATATTGATTTGTATCATCAATCTCCAAAATTTATTAGCGAAAATGAAATTGAAGTTGAAGGCAAAAGAGTTTCTGCAGATAAATTTGTAATTGCTTCTGGTTTAACTCCAAGAAAATTAAAATTTAAAGGTGCTGAACATTTAAAAATAAGTGATGCTATTTTCAAATTAAAAAAAGTTCCAAAATCGGCAACATTTATTGGTTCAGGATATGTTGGCATGGAGTTTTGTTACTTATTATCTACTTTAGGTTGTAAAGTAACAATGATTGATAGAGGTTCTCAAGCCTTATCGCAATTCGATTCTTTTTTAGTTGAAAAGCTGGTTGCATCTATGTCAGAAAAAGGTGTTGAATTTATTTTTAATGCCGAAATTACATCCGTAGAAAAATTAAGAAAAAACTATAGAATTTCATATATTAAAAATGATAAAAAGAAAACCTTAAAATCTAACATCGTTTTTAATACTTCTGGTAGAGTGCCTGCAACTGAATTATTAGATTTAGAAAATGCAAATATCAAAAATGATGAATCTGGAATTATTGTAAACGATTTTTTAGTGAATGAAACCAATAAAAATGTTTTTGCTTGTGGAGATGTTTCTAGCAAATCTTTACCATTAACGCCACTTTCTGGCTTGCAAGGTTATATAGTTGGGAATAATATTGTAAAAGAAAATTCAAAAGAATTCTCAAATCCATTAGTACCTTCTGTGGTTTTTACGCACCCTAATTTAGCAACTGTTGGCTATTCTGAAGAAGAAGCTAAAAAACGCTATAAAAATATTATTGTTTTTAAAGGTGATGTTTCTAATTGGTACAATGCAAAAAAAGCCAATGAAAAATTATATGCTTATAAAATTATTGCCAATAAAAGAACTAATGAAATTGTTGGTGCCCATTTATTAAGTTTACAAGCCAATGAAACCATTAATATTTTTACAATTGCCATCAACAATAAAATGACTACAGATGCTTTTAAAAAGATGATTTTCACTTATCCTTCTTATGCAAGCGATTTAAAAAGTATGTTTAAAGATTCTTAATATTGATGCAAAAATTAATATCTGAAATTAAAAAGTGTACATTTTGTGAACCTCATTTAGATTTGGGAGCAAAGCCTATTGTGTCTTTTACAGAAAATTCTAAAATTTTATTAATTAGTCAAGCTCCAGGAAGAATTGCCCACGAAAAAAATTTAGCTTGGAATGATGCTAGTGGAAAAGTTTTAAGAAAATGGTTAAATATTTCATTTGATGACTTTTATAATCCAGATAATTTTGCAATTTTACCTTTAGGATTTTGTTATCCTGGAAAAGGAAAAACAGGAGACAAACCACCAAGAAAAGAATGTGCTCCTTTATGGCAACATAAAGTAATGCAGAATTTTAAAAATGTAAAACTTAAAATATTAATTGGTGGTTATTCTCAAAACTATTATCTGCCAAAATTCAAGAAACAAAATCTGACAAATAAAGTGCAAAATTACCAACAATTTTTGCCCGAGTTTTTTGTATTACCTCATCCTTCTCCAAGAAATCGTTTTTGGATGCAGAAAAACCCTTGGTTTGAAAAAAATGTAATTCCAGAATTACAAGAAAGAGTTGCATCAATTATAAAAACAGAAAACTCTAATATTTAGAGCCATCATGTTTGCCAACCTCAAAGCCATGTTTTCCTAAAAACTGATTTCCAGAATCAATAGCATCTTCTTCTAAAATTGTTCCCATAGAATCATTCCATCTATTTAGGTAACCAAAAAGAGAAATTACACCTAACATTTCTACAATTTCGCCTTCATCCCAATATTTATATAGTTCTTCTTTAATCTCTGCATTTACAGCATTTGGAACCATAGAAGCTGCTAAAGAAAAATTTAAAGCTGCTCTTTCTGCATCAGAAAAAGCGGAGTGCGTTTTGTATTCCCAAATATTATCTAATTGCTCTTGCTCTGCTCCATAACGTTCTGCAGCTCTAATTGCGTGTGCTTGGCAATATCTACAACCTGTTGCATTACTAGAAACCCAAGCTATCATTCTTTTTAAGGCAGATGTAACTCTACCTTCATTTGCCATAACAGCTTTATTTAAATTGATAAATGCTTTAGAAATTGCGGGTCTTCTTTGCATTGTTAAAACCGAATTTGGGCAAAACCCCAAAGTTTCATTAAAGAATGTTGCTAATTCTTTAGTTTCTAAATCATGTTCTGCTGATAAGGGTGTTACTAATGCCATAGTATTATTTTCTTATTAAACTGAAATTTCCTATTTTTTCAATTGAAAATCCGTTTATATCTGTTAAAATTGCTCTAAACCAATAACTATTTGAAGGTGATTTTTTCCCTTGATAATCGCCATTCCAACCTTGGCTATTTTCATCAAATTTAAAAATTAAATTTCCAAACCTATTAAAAATAAAAATTTCTGATGTTGGATAAAATACTCTATCAAATCCTGAAATTTTCCAAAAATCATTAACTCCATCTTCATTTGGTGTAAAGAATTTTGGATATCCTAATATGGAAAACGCAAAAGATCCTGTTCCACAACCACCTTTATCTCTTACATATAAAGTGTGCATTCCTGTTGATAAATTTTGGAAAAAAACTTCATTTTTATAAATACCAAATTCATCATCAATAGCATATTCATAATCTCCATTTCCTAAATTTGGGTTAGCAACTTGTATGGAATTGTTATCAGAATCATCAGTAATAATTACATCATCTTTTGTAATGGTTGCTTTTTCAGATTTTCTAACTACAATTGTTTGTTCTAAAGATTCACAACCCGCTTCAGAAATTGCCAAAACTGAATAAAACCCTGAAGATGTAACCGTTATTGTTTCTAAATTTCCAGCAATAATAGTACCTTCATTTTTCCAAACATAGCTATAATTATCTTGTGCATTTATAGTTTCTAAAGTTACAAAACCAAGATCCTCACATAAAATAAAAACGTTTTGTAGTAAATCAAAATCAGGAACTGTATTGTCTACAACTGCAATAACTTCTGTTCTATCAATAGATTCACAATCAGAATTATTGGCTTCAACAAAATAACTCGTAGTTGCCACCAAATTTGGAGTTGTAAAATCATTACCTGTAAAAATTGGAGTTGTACTTGTTGCTGTTTCGAACCAATTTACAATACCTGCAGAAGCCTCTGCACTTAAAGTTGCATTTCCAGAGCAAATTAAATCGTTTGTTGTATTTATGATTGTAGGTTTTGGATTTACAATTACAGTTACTGGAGTTCTTCCTAAAGTTGTGCAACCATCTACTGAAACTGTTGCAAAATAGGTTGTATTTGTTGTTAGAGTTGGTGTCGTAAAATCATTTCCTGTGGCAACTTGTGTACCTCCTGTTTGAGCATCAAACCAAAGAACATCTCCATCAGATGATGTTGCAGAAATAGTTGTAAAACCAGACTCGCAGATGGTGCCATTTGTTGTAGATTCAATAGTTGGAATATAAATAGTTGTACTTGCTACAATACTTAAAGGCACATCTCCAGGAGCTCCATATTCTACAATATATCCTTTAGCTTCATATTCTTCAACAGTCCCTCCTTCGTTTGGTAAATCATTCCAAGATCCTATTCTACCATCTCTTGCAACCCTTGTGTCAGTAATATGAGCGTAATCTTCATTACCATCTTGATTTGGTTCTCCACTATTCCAAAATGCAAAATTAGGACTACTTCCATTCGCTAAACCATTCCAAAAAACGGTTCCAGCTTCTGGACCTGTAACCCATTTCCATACACCTTCAGTTTCCTCATCACTTCCACCAATCCAACCTGATCCAGCAGCTTGTTTACCAGCAAAATCTGCTTCAATTTGAGACGTTAAAGTTGCTAAATAACCTTGCCTTCCATAATAAGTTCTAATTTCTGCAGCTGTTTTGGCATCAGTCCATGTAATCCCTTCATCTGCAACATATTCATAAAAATGATCTGTAGAAGGTAAATAATTTGCATCATCAATAGTAAAAGAAAATCCTTTTTCTGGAACAATAGCTGTTGCAGTTGTTCTAAAAATAACTTCTTTTACTGCATTTTCTAAATCTGATAATAACATTTCTGAAGCTCCATTTGCAGCTGTAAAACTTAATTTACCTTCATTTACATCCCAATTAGTTATAATATTAGGATGATTTCCTGTGAGCTCTAATTGATCAAAATTAATTTGATAACCGTTTGAAATTTGGATAAAAAAGGACTCTATACCAGTATCATCTGAATCTGTAATTGTAAAATCGGTTACAACATTTATTGGATTTCCTATACAGAAAGCTTGTCTTCCTTGAGCAGTAATTACTGGTGCATCATCAATCGTTTCTGAAAATAAAAACGAACTTATCATTACCAAAACATAAAAAAGTATTTTACTCTTAAAATTTATAGAATTTATCATTTTTAACATCAACTCCTTTAGGTTTGCTTATTTTTGTATGAAAGCACAATTTAACACTTCAATTTTAAAAAAAATATAAATTATGGTTAAAAATATAGTTACCACAAAATGGATGCAAAAATCGCAATTTGAAACTGACAATCCAAGTGGATCCAAATTAACAATGTTTGATAAATCTCAAGATAATGGAGATGTTGTTGGTTTTGCGCCAAAAGCTTTAATGCTATCGTCTTTAGCTGGTTGTTCTGGATTAGATGTAGTTTCTTTATTAGAAAAAATGCGTGCAGAAGTTGCCGATTTTCATATTGAAGTTACTGCAGAGCTAACAGATGAACATCCAAAATTTTATAATAAAGTTAAAGTTGATTATCATTTTTCGGACGCTGAATTACAGCCAGAAAAAATTCAAAAAGCAGTAAACTTATCTGTAACCAAATATTGTGGAGTTATGGAAATGTTTCGTCAGTTTGCAGAAGTGGAAATTGAAATTCACTTGCATGATTTAGAAAAAGAATAGAATTCAATAAAAATATATTGAAATAAGTTCAAAAAAAAGATGCTGAAATAAATTTAGCACAAGCCTATGAGATGGACTTTAAAACCAGAACCCAGTAAAGAAAAAATAGCAAAATTAGCATTCGATTTACAAGTTGATGCCACTATTGCTAAAATTCTCCTACAAAGAAATATTGAATCTTTTGAGGAAGCAAAAAAGTATTTTAGACCTAGTTTAGCCGATATTCACGATCCTTTTTTAATGAAAGATATGGATCTTGCAGTTGCAAGAATTGAAACTGCCATTTTAAACAACGAAAATATTTTAGTTTTTGGTGATTATGATGTGGATGGAACTACTGCTGTTTCTTTGGTTTCTTCTTATTTAAAAACCATTCACCCAAATATTGCAACCTATATTCCTGATAGATATGCAGAAGGTTATGGCGTTTCTTATATGGGAATCGATTTTGCACACGATAATGATTTCTCTTTAATTATTGCATTAGATTGTGGTATAAAAGCAATCGATAAAGTAACGTATGCCAAAGAAAAAAATATCGATTTTATTATTTGCGATCATCATAAACCTGGCAAAGAAATTCCAAAAGCAGTTGCTGTTTTAAATGCCAAAAGAGACGATTGTAATTATCCTTTTGATGAACTTTGTGGTTGTGGGGTTGGTTTTAAATTGATTCAGGCTTTAGGAGTTTCTAGAAAACAAACCATCAAAGATTTTGTGCCTTATTTAGATTTGGTAGCTACTGCAATTGCTGCAGATATTGTACCTATGAATGGCGAAAATAGAGTTTTAGCGTATTTTGGTTTGCAAGTTATCAACCAAAAACCTAGAAACGGAATTCAAGCAATTATTCATCAAATTAAAAAGAAAGAACTCACCATTACTGATGTCGTTTTTATAATTGCACCAAGAATTAATGCTGCTGGAAGAATGAAACATGGTAATTATGCTGTGGAATTGCTAACAGAAATGGATTTAGATGCTGCCATAGAATTTGCTGCAGCTATCGAAATTTTTAATGCTGACAGGAAAGATTTAGATAAAAAAATTACAGAGGAAGCTTTAATTCAAATTATTGATAATGAAGAGGAAAATCGATTTTCATCCGTAGTTTTTCAAGAAGATTGGCATAAAGGAGTTATTGGAATTGTAGCTTCTAGATTGATAGAAAAATATTACAGACCAACCTTAGTCTTCACAAAAAGTGGCGATAAATTAGCAGCTTCTGCACGTTCCGTAAAAGGTTTTGATGTGTATAATGCACTTTTAGAATGTGAGGAATTTATAGAACAATTTGGTGGCCACAAATATGCAGCTGGTTTAACTTTAGCTCCAGAAAATTACGAGAATTTTAAAAATAAGTTCGAAGAAGTTGTAGAAAGAACCATTGACAAAAAATTGTTAACTCCAGAAATTGCCATTGATGCAGAAATTGAATTGTCGGAAATTACACCTAAATTTTTTAGAATTATTCAACAAATGGCACCTTTTGGTCCCATGAATATGAAACCAACTTTTACATCTACTTGTGTTAGAGATAATGGTTATGGAAAAAAAGTTGGTAAGGAACAAACGCATTTAAAACTAAATGTTTTTCAAGGTGATAATAAAAAAACCTACAATGCTATTGGTTTTAATTTGGGTGATAAAATGGAATTTGTGCAAGATGATTTTGATATTGCCTATTCTTTGGACGAAAATGAATGGAATGGTTTTAAATCGATACAATTGTTATTAAAAGATTTGAAATAAAATAATTTTGAAAATATACGGAATTAGCGGACTTGGTGCAGATAAAAGGGTATTTCAATTTTTAAATTTGGAGCATGAATTTATTCCAATTGATTGGATTGATCCTTTAAAAAAAGAATCTATATCTGAGTATGCTAAACGATTTTCATCGATAATTGATACTTCAGAAAAGTTTTGTGTTTTAGGAGTTAGTTTTGGTGGTTTAATAGCTGTCGAAATTAGCAAATTTCTAAAACCCGAATTAACAATATTAATTTCATCAGCAGAAACAAGAAAAGAAATTCCTTTAATTTATAGATTTTTAGGAAAAACTAAGATTGTAAAAATAATCCCAGCAAAACTATTAAATCCTCCAAGATGGATTGCCAAAATTTTATTTGGCACAAAAAAAGTAACGTTATTAAACGAAATTTTAAATGATACTGATTTAAAATTTACAAAATGGGCTGTTCAAGAATTATTCGCTTGGAAAAACGACCAAAGAGTTGAAAACGTATTAAAAATAACAGGAACAAAAGACAAATTAATTCCACAAAAACCTAACGAAAACATAGCTTTTATAAAAGGTGGTGGTCATTTAATGATTATTGATAATGCAAAAGAAGTAAGTAAAATTATCAATAAAGAAATTAACTTATTAAACTAATCTCCAAGTTAATACTAAAAACTTACACATGCTGATCAATCAAAATCATATTTCCATCTGGATCTAATACCATTAGACTTCCAGGTCCAGAATTCGTTTCATCAACTTCTGAAGTTAAGGGTATATTTTCGCTTTTTAAGTGTTGTTGAATTTTTCTAACATCATCAAAATCCTTCAAATTATTGCAGCTTTCATCCCAACCAGGATTAAAAGTTAAAATATTATTTTCAAACATTCCTTGAAAAATACCAATTAAAGCATTTCCATTTTTAAGAATCAAATAATTTTTTTCTATTTCTCCTGCAAAAACTTTGAACCCCAAATTTTCATAAAATACTTTTGACTTTTGAATATCTTTTACTGCTAAACTAATAGAAAATGCTCCTAATTTCATCATTACTCTTTTTTGGTTGATTCTTTAAAGTTAGTGAATTATTTTTTATTTGATTAATTAAGAGAAATCTATACATCAAAATAACAACAACAAACACCGAGCGTATTTTATCTAAATTAGATTAAAAGTAATCGAAATTTAAAATATGGCTTTATCCACCAATTGTACTCATACTTTCAGATGCACTTCCACTTTTCCTATTTGCTTCTGCAATAAATCCGTTTTCTGGTTTTTCTTTTATCAAACTTAAAAAGAGTTCTTTTAAATCGTCATTAGAAGCTCCTTTTCTTATAAAATCGCGAAGATTAAAAACACCATCATCAAACAAACAATTTTTAAAAGTTCCTGTACTTGTAATTCTAATTCTGTTGCAATCATTACAAATAGTTCTTGTAAATGCAGGAATAATACCAACAGTTCCTAAATGATTATCAATTGCATAATTTCTTGATGTTGATGATTTTTCTGATTGGACTTCCTTAACATCAAATTCTGTTTTAATTTCGTTTAAAATTTTTCTAAACGTCCAATTTTCTTTCATTTCACGTTGTCCTTTTCCATTAAAAGGCATTTCTTCTATAAAACGTACAGCAACATTTTTATCTTTCGTTAATCTTACAAAATCGACGATTTCATCTGTATTAAAACCAGATTGCACAACTACATTTAGTTTTAAATTTAAACTACTTTTTTCTAGTAATTCAAAAGTTTTATAAACTTCTGGGTATACATCTCTTCTTGTAATTTTTGCAAACTTTTCTCTGTTTAAACTATCAATACTCAAATTGATATTTTTCACTTTTTTGAGTTGCTCAATTTTAGCAATATGATGCGAAATTAAGGCACCATTTGTGGTAATATTAATAGCATCTAACAAATCGTTATAAGACAACATTTCTAAAAAACCAACAAAATCTTTACGAACAAAAGGTTCTCCTCCTGTTAAACGTACTTTGTTTACGCCCAATTCTGTAAGTACACGAATTAAACGATACATTTCTTTAAAGGTCAATAATTCTTGTCTGGGAACAATATCAATTCCATGAGCAGGCATACAATATTGGCAGCGCAAATTACAACGATCTGTAACTGCCAAGCGTACATATTCTATTTGTCTACCAAAACTGTCTGTTAGTTTGCTCATTTCATTTGTAAAATTAATATTGTTTTTCAGATTGATATCTGATGAAAACCACTTTAATTAGGCAACTTTTTACTAATCAATCCATAAAAGAAAGCTCCTAAAAGTGCCCCAACTAATAAAATTAAAGCAGGAATTAATTCAAAGCCAAGAATTACAAAAACAGGTGCTGCACATGCTCCAGAAATCCCCCAACCTAAACCAAAAAGTGTTCCTCCAAAAATAGTATTAATAAAACCTTTCTTCTTTGGTTTTGGAACAATTTTATTTCCATTAATATCTTTTATTTTGCCATACTTAAACAACTGCATAAATATAGCAGAAATTACAACTGCGCCTCCAATAATACCAAACATGTGGAAAGATTTAAATTTGAACATTTCGTAAAAACGATACCAAGAAATTGCTTGAACTTTACTCAAAACAATTGCGAAGAAAATTCCGAGAATTAAAAATTTGATGTTTTTCATTTGAATATATTTTTGCGTCTTTTAGGTTTCGACTGTGCTCAACCTGACATTTTTTTGTTAAAATAAAACAGGAATTATAACCCAAGTTGCAATAATTCCGCCAATAAAAAAGCCAATAACCGCTAGTAAAGATGGTAATTGTAAGCTACTTAAACCTGTAATTGCATGTCCAGAAGTACAACCTCCTGCATAACGTGTTCCAAAACCAATTAAGATTCCAGAAACGATTAAAATTAAAAATCCTTTAAGTGATGAATATGCACTTTCTCCAAAAATTTCATCAGGAAAATATTGATTGCCAACATTGCTAAACCCCAAATTTTTCAGTTCCTCTACTGTTGTTGGGTTTAAGTCTATAGATTGATTTGGAATTAAATAGTAAGCTGCAATAAAACCACCAATAATTAAACCTACTACAAACATTAGTGCATATGCTTGATCTTTCCAATCTTTGTTAAAATAATCGGAAAATTTATCTGCACCTAAAATGGTACACATGGTTTCAAAATTTGTAGATGCTCCAAAATTTTGTCCAAAATAAAAATATAATAAGAGTGATATTGCTATTAGAGGGCCTCCAACAAACCAAGGCCAAGGTTGTAATATAAAATCCATATTTTGTATAATTTATTAGTTTTTAATTTAATTTTGATAAAAAATAAAAGTTCTTAAAACTGATCTTCGCTTAAATTTTATCTTTTAAATAGTTCATAATTAATTTTGTTGCTCCAAGATTGTCTTCAATATATTTTTTGTTGATGTTTCCTGTTAAACTTCTATAATTTGCATCATTTTTTAAAGTGATAAAATTTTCATTTAATTCTGCTTGATTTTTGATAGAAATACAACCCCCAATTTTAACTAAATCTACAGCTTCTTGAAACTTACTAAATTTATGACCAATAATTACAGGAATTCCAAATGTTGCTGGTTCTAAAATATTATGCAAACCTGTTTTTAAACCTCCACCAACATAAGCAACATCTGCAGCAGCGTAAATTTTGGTTAAAATACCAATGGTATCAATTATAAAAACTTGATATTCTTTTAAATTTTCATCAATTTTACCAGAAAACAATACTGTTTTTTTATGAATTGATTTTTGCAATTCTAAGATAGCATCACTTTTAATATTATGAGGTGCAATTATAAATTTTTCATTTTCTGAAGCATTATTATTGATGTAATTTACCAACAGCTCTTCATCTTCTTGCCAAGTACTGCCTGCAACAATTGTGTATTGATTGTTTTTAAATTCACTAATAAATCCAAGAGAATTATCTTGATTTAATATTTTAGAAACTCGGTCAAAACGTGTGTCTCCTGCTACTGTTGTATTTGTAAAGTTAACTGATTTTAGCAACTCTTTAGAAATAGTATTCTGAACAAAAAAGTGATGAAAAGCTCCTAAAGACTTTCTCATAAAACCTCCATACCATTTAAAGAAAAGCTGTTTTTCTCTTAGAATTCCTGATATTAAAATTGTTGGAATTTCCTTCTTTTTTAATTCGTTTAAAAAATTTGGCCAAAATTCATACTTAATAAAAATGGCCATTTTTGGATCTACAATTTCTATAAATTTTTGAGCATTGGCTTTTGAATCTAAAGGTAAATAACAAACAACGTCTGCTAGTTCATAGTTTTTTCTGATTTCATATCCTGAAGGTGAAAAAAAAGTAACTAAGATTTTGTAACTTTTATAGTTTTTTTTTATTTCTTCTATTATAGGAATTGCTTGCTCAAATTCACCTAAAGAAGCTGCGTGAAACCAAATTGTTTTAGCATTCTTTAATGAAGATATTTTATGAAAAGTTTTTTTTCTACCATCAACAAAAAGTTTTATTTTTTTACTGAAGATTGTTGCAATTTTTAAAAAAAATGTTGCTACAAAAACGAATATAGTATACAAAAAATTCATAACCGTAAAAGTACGAAAATGAGCGAGTAGTAGTCACAAAAAAAAGTTACTCTTTTATAAGTAACTTTATTTATTATAACAATGTTAAAATTTAGTGTCCCCCAACATTCAAGTTTAAAGTATTGCTATAAGTATTATAAAAGTAATTAAAAATAACATTTTATCTTAAAAAAATGTTCCAAAACCTATTTATTATGTTCTGAATACTAATATTTTAAAGCAAATTAATCGTATTTACTAAATCTTTGTTGTATTTTTTACCTACTGGTAATAATACATCTTTAATTTTTACGGTACTAGATGTAATTTGTTCTAGGTGTTTTACGTTGATAATAAAACTTCTATGAATCCTCACAAAATTTTTATTTAACTTACTAAGAATATCGTTTAAACTGCCTCTAATAACTAGTTTTTGCTTGTTAGTTTTAAAAATTTCTGTATAAACGTGTGCGCTTTTTAAATATAAAATATCATCAAAAATAATTTTAGTGTAATTGCCTTTATCTTTAATGAAAAGAGCATTTTTATGTTCAACTTCCTCTTGATTATCCTTCGTTTTTTCTTTTGAAAAATTATGCAAAGCAATTTCTATAGATGTAAATAATTCTTCTTTAGAAAAAGGTTTTATTAAATATCCATTTGGTAAAACTTCTTTTGCCAAATTTAAAGTAGCTAAATCTGAATTTGCGGTTAAAAATACAAAAGGGAAATTATATAAACTTCTAATTTGCTGTGCAATATGAATTCCTGTTTTTTTTCCAGACAAATTAATATCTAAAATCGCAAAATCAGGTTGCTCTTTTTTTATGGTAAGCATTGCTTCTGTATAATTTATAGCAGGCTCTAAAGTTTCATAACCCAAATTTTTTAGTGTTTTACAAATGTTATCTGCAATAAGAATTTCATCTTCAACTACTAATATTTTTGTTTTTTTCATTTTAGTTTTTCACTATGTAAAATTAATATTTATCAAAAAAAAATACGTTTAATAAATGTTTTTAATAACTATTTTATGTTCTAAGGACTATTCTATTTGGTTTCGTATACTTGAGTCTTTAAAGGTAAGTTCAAATCTTGTACCAGGGTTTCTTATAAGTACAAAACTACCATGAAGTTGTTTAATTAATCTTTTTACTAATTTTAAACCTATACTTTTAGATGTTTCAATATTAAAATCTTTTGGTATACCAACACCATTATCTTCAATTATTAATTTATAGGATGCATCTTTTTGCTTTTCAATTTCTATTGAAATTTTATTTATTTCATTTTTACTATTTTTAAAAGCATATTTACAGGTATTGGTAATTATTTCATTTATAATTAAACCTAAGGGTATTGCAGTCTCAACATCAAAGAAAATATTTTCTACTTTAATTACTTTAACTACTTCTTTTTCCGATTGATGAACAAATGAAATTTCATTTAGTAATGATATTATATAATCTTTAAAATCGATAAAATCTCCTTGATTTTTATAGAGTTTTTGATGAATTAAAGCCATCGATTTTACTCTGTTTTTTCCATCATTAAATAATTTAATTGCTTTTTCATCTTCTATTTCTTCCGATTGAAACTCTAACAAGCTCGTTATTACTTGAAAATTATTTTTAACCCTGTGATGTACTTCTTTAATTAATAATTCTTTTTCATTTAAAGCATTATTAATAATTATATTTTTTTCAGAAAGTTCTTTAGATTGTTTCTTTATTTTTAGAATAACAAATAAAGAAATAACAAGAAAAATAATTGCCAAAAATGCAATAATTGCATAAAGCTTATTCTTCTCTTTTTCGTATTCCACTTCTTTTTCTTTAGCTTTTACAGCTTGTTCTATATTAAAGTTTGCTAAAGAATTAGATAACTCTTCCGAATAAATTTTCTTAGTAAGTTCTACCTCTTTAGTCTTATACTCCATCGCTTTTTCAAAAAACCCCTCTTTCTCTAAAATTTTTGAGCTTGCTTTGTATAATTTATTTAAATCATTCGTGTTTAAATTTTTTGACAATTTTTGAAATTCATCAACTAAAGAAGGCATATCCTCAACTTTAAATTTTTTGAAAATTTCATTTCTTATAGATAAATCATCTTCTGATCTATTAATTAATTTTATATAAAGTGTGTAGGTATATAATGTTGTATCAGCATCAGCATTTAAAATATCTATAAGATTAAATATTCTCTCATAATTACCTCCTTTAAAGATATAAGCATCAATTAAATGCTCTACAACTGCATGATAGTAAGCACTCTTTTTTGGTAATTCCTTTTCGATTTCTAAGCTTTCTTCACTAACCTTTATATATTCTTCTAGATTTCTTTCCAGTAATAAAAAGTCTGATAGATGATATAAAAAAGCTATTTCTAAATATTTATCATTTAGTTTTCTTGCATTTTCTAGGCTTTTTAAAGAGAGTTCTTTTCCTTTTTTTACATCCTTTTTAATTAAATACATTACAATTGGATGTGTTGTAATTTTTGTTTTGGCGATTAATACATCTTTATCAGAAGCATTAAATTTATTAATATAATTCTCATTTTTTTTTTGCTCTACAGAAGCTTTATCTAAGCTAACCTCATCTCTTAATTTAGTTATCTGAGACCATTTAATTTCTACATAATCTAAATTTATTTTTTTTGAATCTTCAGGCTCTTCTAGATAACTGTTGATAAAATTAGAAACTTTATCATAGTTTATAGAACTTTTATTCCCTAAATTAGAAACAAATTTATAGAAATCGACATAAGAAACTTGCTCTCTATTAATTAGTTTATTGTACAAATTAGTATCTGTATCTTTCTCTATTTTATTTAAATAAAAAGTAACAGAGTCTAATTTATTTTCTAAAATAAAAATTTCAATTTTAGATTTAATATTTTCTTTTGATATTGAATCTTTCTGTGAAAATGTACAAAGAGAAAAAAATAATAAACAGAGTTTTACTGTTAACTTCATTTTTTGGTTGATTTAGAGTCTAAAATTAAAAATTTTATATTATTGTAAAGTAAAAACAAAAAATCGCTTAAACAAATAAATGTTTAAGCGAGTTTTAAAATAATTTTAAAAAACTTAATTTCTAAACTTCAAAAGGAGTTATAGAAACATAAGATCTATTATTTCTTTTCTTACGGAATTCAACAACTCCATCAACTTTTGCATGTAAAGTATGATCTTTACCCATGTAAACGTTTTCTCCTGGATTGTGTGTAGTTCCTCTTTGACGAACAATTATATTTCCTGCAATTGCAGCTTGTCCTCCAAATATTTTTACACCAAGTCTTTTCGATTCTGATTCTCTACCATTCTTCGAACTACCTACACCTTTTTTATGTGCCATTTTCTTGAGTTTTTATAAGTTAAAGTTAAATTATAGTTGGTTATTTTTCAATACCACCATCTAATCTATCTTGTAATTCTTTTAATTCATCCCACTTACCATCAGCAGCTAAAGCAGCTTGTTTTGGCCAAGTATCTGTAACAATATGAGATAATCTTGAGCTTGCCTCTGTTAAGATTTCGCTTAATTTAGCAGCATCTGTTTTAGCTACTTTTGCAAAAGTATCTAAACCTGCATTTACCAAAGCTTCAGCAGCTTTAGGTCCTGCACCTTCAATTTTCTTTAAATCATCTGCTTTAGATGATTTTTTTGGAGCCGCTTTTTTTGCTTTAGCTTTTGGAGCTTCTTTTTTGGCAGCTTTTAAAGAACCAGAACCAGCAATAGATTCAATTTGAATCTCACTTAAATACTGTCTGTGTCCATTTTTCTTTTGGTAACCTTTTCTTCTTTTCTTTTTAAAGACGATTACTTTATCACCTTTTAAATGACTTAAAATTTGAGCGGTTACTGATGCTCCTTCTATAGCTGGGGCGCCTAAAGTTACACTTCCTGCGTCATCAAGTAAAAGAACGTTATCAAAAGTTACTTTTGATCCTTCTTCTCCTTGTAAACGATGAACGTAAACTTTTTGGTCTTTTGCTACTTTAAACTGCTGCCCTGCTATCTCTACGATTGCGTACATACTAATTAGTTTTGCGTATTTATTGATATTAATGCATTTAACTTACTGAAAATGCGGATGCAAATATACATATTTTTTATAATTTAGCAATAATACTATTTATTAAATATTTTATTTCTAAATTTCAAAATAATCACTCTATTTCTCTCTTTTTTAGATGTGCTTTATTATTTTTGATGCTGACGACATTTTTGAAGTTATTTTGTAACAATCAAACACACTTTGCGTCAAATTACTAATGTAAATTATTAACTAAAAAAAAATCAATGAAGAAAAGTATTTTATCTCTTGCTTCTGCAATGTTATTTGTATTTGCTACAAATGCACAAAAAGTAGAGTTTGAAGAGTATGATTTAAGTAATGGAATGCACGTTATTTTACACAAAGACACTTCTGCTCCAGTTGTTGTAACTTCTGTAATGTATCATGTAGGCGCAAAAGACGAACAACCAGGAAGAACAGGTATGGCTCACTTTTTTGAACACTTGTTATTTGAAGGAACAGAAAACATCGATAAAGGTGAATGGTTTAAAATTGTATCTTCTAATGGAGGTAGAAATAATGCCAATACTACAGATGATAGAACGTATTATTATGAAATTTTCCCATCAAACAAATTAGAATTAGGACTTTGGATGGAATCTGAACGTTTATTACACCCAATTATTAAACAAGGTGGTGTTGATACGCAAAACGAAGTTGTAAAGGAAGAGAAAAGGTTACGTGTAGACAATCAACCTTATTCTCGTTTTTTAGAATATGTGAAAGAAAACATCTTTAAAAAACATCCTTATAAAGGAACTACTATTGGTAAAATGGCAGATTTAGATGCTGCTACTTTAGAAGAGTTTTTGGCTTTTAACAAAAAATTCTACGTACCAAATAATGCTACTTTGGTAGTTGCTGGAGATATTGATGTGCCTGCTGCAAAGAAAATGATTCAAGATTATTTTGGACCAATTCCTAGAGGAGAAGAAGTTGAAAAAGATTTTCCTCAAGAAGACCCAATAACTGAAGCAATGACTGCTAAAGGTTATGATCCAAATATTCAAATTCCAGCAATTATGGCTGCTTATAGAACGCCATCTATGAAAACTAGAGACTCTAGAGTTTTAGATATGATTTCTTCTTATTTAAGTACAGGAAGAAGTTCTGTTTTATACAAGAAGTTAGTTGACGAGAAAAAAATGGCATTACAAGCTGGTGCTATTAATGCAAGTCAAGAAGATTATGGAACGTATATTTTATATGGTTTACCTCAAGGTGAAACTAAATTAGAAGATATTATTGCAGAAATTGATGAAGAAATTGTAAAAATGCAAACAGATTTAATTTCAGAAAAAGATTTTCAGAAGTTAAAAAATCAATTTGAAAACAATTTTGTAAACTCAAACTCAAGTGTAGAAGGTATTGCAAGTTCTTTAGCTACTTTTAATGTTTTGTATGGAGATACAAACTTAATTAATACAGAAATTGATATTTTTAGATCAATTACTAGAGAAGAAATTAGAGACGTTGCTAAAAAATATTTAAATCCTAATCAGAGATTAACTTTAGAATATTTACCAGAAGCAAAATAATAGCTAAAAAGATCGTGTATCGATTTTTATAAACAAGATATAAATTATGAAAACAAAAATTTTATCATTAGTAGCACTGTTTTTAACTACGTTCGCTATTAATGCACAAATAGATAGAAGTAAAATGCCAGAACCAGGACCAGATCCTGTTGTAAAGTTAGGTAAACCAGTTAAGTTTACTTTAGATAATGGTTTGAAAGTAATTATGGTAGAAAACCATAAATTACCAAGAATTTCTGCAAACTTAACAATCGACAATAAGCCTTATTTTGAAGGTGAAATTGCTGGAGTTTCTGGAATGATGGGAAGTTTATTAGGTAGAGGAACTACAAACATCACCAAAGACGAATTCAACGAAAAAGTAGATTTCTATGGTGCAAATGTTAGCTTTTTTAGTTCAGGTGCTTTTGCATCTTCTTTAACAAAATATTTTCCAGAAATTTTAGGATTGATGGCAGATGGAGTTAAGAACTCTCAATTTACTCAAGAAGAATTCGAAAAAGAAGTTAATATTACTTTAGATGGTTTAAAATCTAACGAAAAAAATGTTACTTCTACTGCAAGAAGAGTAGAAAATGTTTTGACTTATGGTAGAAATCATCCTTTTGGAGAATTCACATCAAAAGAAAGTGTAGGTAGAATTACATTAAAAGATGTTGTAAATAATTATAATACTTACTACAAACCAAACAATGCTTACTTAGTTATTGAAGGAGACATCAATCCTAAAGAAGCAAAAAAATTAGTTACTTCTTTATTTGCAGATTGGCAAAAAGGTGTAATACCTGCTTACACAATTCCACCAACAAAAAATGTAGCTACAACAGAAATCGATTTTATTAATATGGATAATGCAGTACAATCTGAAATTGCAATTATTAATAATGTAGATTTAACTTTAGGCGATAAAGATTATTATGCAGCTTTAATGGCTAGTAATATTCTTGGTGGTGGAGGAACTGCTCGTTTATTTATGAACCTAAGAGAAGATAAAGGCTATACGTATGGTTCTTATTCTAGCTTAAGACAGGATAGATATGCAGGTTCTTTTAGAGCAACTGCAAGTGTTAGAAACATGGTTACTGATAGTTCTGTGGTTGAGTTACAGAAAGAAATCAATAAAATGAGATACAAAAAAGTATCCGCAGAAGAATTAGCAAATTCTAAAGAAGAATATATTGGTGGTTTTGTGATGGATGTTCAAAAACCAAGAACTATTGCCAATTATGCTTTAAATATTGAGCGTTATAATTTACCAGAAGATTTTTATGAAAATTACATTAAAAATATAAATGCTGTTACTTTAGATGATGTTCAGAATGCAGCTATTAAATATTTTAAAGGTAACAAAGCTAGAATTGTAATTACAGGAAAAGGAATTGATGTTCTTAAAAATCTTGAAAAAACAGATTATGTAATTAACTATTTCGATAAAGAAGGAAACCCAACAGAAAAGCCAGCAATGACGTTGCCAATTCCAGAAGGAATGACTGCTGCAAATGTTGTAGACAACTATGTTGATGCCATTGGTGGTAAAGATAAAGTGATGGCTGTAAAATCTGTAATGATGGTTTCTAATGCAACTATTCAAGGAACTCCTTTAGTAATGACAATGAAATCTGCTACACCAAATAAAACTTCAATGGTTATTTCTGTGATGGGAAATGCAATGCAAAAAATAATTTTTGATGGTGAAAAAGGATATCAAGAAGCTAGAGGTCAAAAAATGGATATGAAGCCAGAAGAAATTGAAGAAGCGAAGAAGACAATGGCTCCTTTTGCAGATATGGCTTACAAAAATGGTACATTAGATAGAATTGAACCAATTGATGGTGAAAACTTCTACGTTATTGTAACTGATAAAAAAGAAATTTTTTACAATGTTAAAACTGGTTTAAAAGCTAAGGAAGTTGAAACTGCAAAAATGCCTGATGGAACTGAAGTTCAAGTTCCAACAACATTTAGCGATTATAAAGCTGTAAATGGAATTATGTTTCCTCATTCTGTGGTTATGAAATCAGGACCAATGGATTTAAATTTCGAAGTAAAAGAAATTAAAATAAATGAAGGTGTTACTGACGCTGATTTTAAATAATTTTTAAAAAAATAGCAATTGATAAAAGAGTCAAAACTTAGGTTTTGACTCTTTTTTTTTGATTTTATAGAGATGATTTTTACATTCTAATTTTGACAAAATTTTGGCTTTTCTCAATCAAGTTTGCCTTTTCGACCTTTCGTCTTCGCTCAAGATAAACTTTAGGAGAAATCACCTAAAATTGCTAAACTAAAACTTCTCTTCTTTTTGATACTTCTCCAAAAAAGTCGAAGTTATAGAAGTGACAAGATTGTAATGTTTTATAGATTTTTAGATAATTGAATCTTTTTTCTTTTTTCTATAATCTTGATTCTTGAGTCTTGGTTCTTGGTTCTTTTAAAATCTTGGTTCGTGTTTCCCTTAAATCTAAAAAGAATCGTGATAAAAACCTACTTCTTCTTATTCACTAAATAAACACCTAACAAAATAATTGAGCCAGCAAATAATTGAATAATACTTAATTCTTCGCCATCTAAATATCCCCAGAAAACTGCCACAATTGGAATTAAATAAGTTACAGAAGAGGCAAAAACTGGCGAAGCTAAATGCACCATTTTGTTGTAAAATATTTTTGCGATTCCTGTACCAAAGATTGCTAAAATTGTAATATAACCCAAAGCTGTTAATCTTGTTTCTGTTGGTTGGAAAGTGCTAAAAAAATCAGTAGATAAAAGCACTACAAACGCAGGGATTATCAACACTAAAAAATTACCAGTTACAATACTTAAAGCACTAATATCATGCAAATATTTCTTTACAATATTTACATTTAAAGCATATCCAAAAGAAGCAAGAACTACTAAAATGGCAAACCAATAATTCTGATCTGGATTTAAGTTTGCACCATTTAAAATCAGTAAAACAGTTCCAATTAAACCAATAAATATTCCTATAAGTTGTTGTTTTTTGAAAGTATATCCAAAAATTAAAGCGCCAAAAATTAAGGTATTAAAAGGTGTTAATGAATTTAAAATAGAAGCTATAGAACTATCAATTCCGTTAACTGCATATGCAAATAGAAAAACAGGAAAAAAAGTACTCAAAAAAGAGGTTAAAATTATAAATTTATAATGTCTTTTCTGAATTTGTTTTAAACTCTTAAAACCTATCAACATTAAAAAAATAGCAGCAATTACCATTCTTAAAGCACCCACTTGAATAGGTGTTAAACCTATTAATGCTTTTTTCATCAATATAAAAGAACTTCCCCAAACCAAAGAAAGCATTCCTAAATACAACCATTTTTTTTGTTGAAGATTCATAAGCTAGGTTAAATTTTATGCAAAAGTCTACTAATTATTTAAATACGAGTTATTTTATTGATAAATTTGTAAAATAATTCTATAAAATATTCTAATGAAATTTCAAAAAATAATATACTCAATCGCAATTGCATGTTTTGTTTTAACTGGCTGTAAAGAAGAAGTAAAAGAAGTAAAAAAAGAAAATGTTTCTTTGGCCATTTCTGGAATGACTTGCGAAATTGGTTGTGCAAAAACGATTCAATCTAAACTATCTAAAAAAGAAGGTGTTATAGATGCTAAAGTTGTTTTTACTGATAGCATTGCCAACATAGAATTTGATGCAAATAAAACATCAAAAAAAGAATTAATTGCTTTTGTTAGCGGAATTGCTGGTGGAGAGCTTTACAAAGCTTCAGAAAGTTCAAAAAAAGCACATGTTTGTTCTGACGAGTGCAAAGAAAAATGCGATATGAAAGCAGAAAAAATGGAATGTAAAGAAGATTGTACTATGGCTTGTTGTAAAAATAATAAAGCTTAAAAAAATTTCAACATTTTCAAAAAATAAAAAGCAGGCTCAAAAGCCTGCTTTTATGTTTTTAGGAATCTATCAAGAAAATAAATCTAAAGTTAATAGGAAATTATTTTTTTTAAATTATAAACTACTACTTACCTGTAATATCTAAGTAATTACGTTTTACAAATTCCAAAATAGTTTCTAAGATTTCGCCCATATTATTACAATCTTTAAACTTTACATCACCAACATATTGTATTAAATGACTTTTTAAAAGCTCCACATTTTCTGGATATGAAATGGTATCTTTTTTCATACATTTTATTAAACGAGTTGTTCTTCTTGGTACAGTTATCATTCTTTTTGCCATATAAGAACGTTCTTCTAATTTGTATTGCCTTATCGAATTATTTTGCAATTTTTTACTCACCATTTCTACCATTTTGAAATTCTCTTTCATAAATTGTAGGTTATACACTTTTAAATTTCCTTCAAAAGATTGCTGATCGAAATCGATGGCTCTAATTTTATAAATTATCTGATCAAAATCGTGTGTGGGTGTAATTACATAATTATAAGAACGCATATCTCCTAAAAGCCTTACCAAACAGCGTTCTTTAAACTTTACAAACTCTTTTGCAATTTGTGCTTTCTCAGCTTCAGTACATTTTGGTAAAAAATCATTAATAAAATCGTCTCCAGGAATCCCTGCAATATGCTCTTCAATTAAGGTGTCCTTATACACCAAAAAGTTCATACTATAAGGAGACAAAATATGCTCTAATTCTAAACCATAAACTCTAGAAGCATCTGCTTTTTTTACATAAAAATGTGTATAATTATCGTTTAAAATATTTCTGATTTTTATTCTAAAAGGTTTCGAATTTCCAAAAGTACAATAGTCAATGGAGTCTACATTTAAAAACGGAATGGCTTCATCATTTCCATCTGAATGTAACATTGTATAAATTTTCTTTAAAGAATTATCAATCTCAACTCTGTCCCATTCAGAATAATAGGTTCTTACCCAAAGTGTGTCTTCATCATTTTTATCAAAAACAGTGATCGAACCTTGAAAACGAAGCAAATCGTCATAAAAAATAGGTATTTTTATATTTCGATTGTATCTTTTTAAATATCCATCTAACGATTCACTTATTGGAAACGCTGGTTTTTTTTTGGACATTAATTTTTTTTCTACTGCCATTTTATTGGTTGATTTTCATCAAAAATAAGAATAATTAAAAGATTTTATTGAAACGAATTATTGTTGATTTAAAATTGACTTATGTTTTTGATTTATGAAAAGAAAGAAATGCCACAAATTCACGAATTACTTTAATGTTATTCTGAGAATTTCATATTCTAAATTTATAAAAAAAATGAACTTCTATTCTTTTTTACATCAGCTCAAACAACTTTCCTGGCAAAGGTTTTGTAATTCCTTTCATTTCCATTTGTAATAATATAGATGATAATTGATAAATAGGAATATTACATTCTAAAGAAATTACATCTAATAACTGCTGTCCTTTTTCGCTTAATAAATCATATATTTTTTGTTCGTTTTCATTTAAATCTACAAATAACTGTTTCTGAATTGCTTTTTTTGGGCTTTCTTTAATATCCCAATTTAGCATTTTTACAATATCTTCTGATGATGTTAGTAAAGTTGCTCTATTATTTTTAATTAAATTATTACAGCCTTTGCTATAAATATCGGTGGTTCTGCCAGGAACTGCAAACACATCTCTATTATAAGAATTTGCAATATCTGCAGTTACTAAAGAACCACCTTTTTCTGCACTTTCTATAATGATGGTTGCTTTGGATATGCCTGCAACAATTCTATTTCTCTTTAAAAAGTTTTCTCTTAAAGGTTGTTCTTCGCTCCAAAATTCGGTTAAGAAACCACCATTTTCATTCACTTGATTTATATACTTTTTATGAACTTTAGGATAAATTTGCTCAAAACCATGAGCCAAAACAGCAATGGTTTGTAAGTTGTTTTTAATAGCAACTTTATGGGCACAAATATCAACTCCGTAAGCAAAACCACTTACAATTATAGGATTGTATTGTACCAAATCTTCGATAATTTTTGTGCAGAAATCTCGCCCATAAGAACTCATATTTCTAGTACCAACAATCGAAATTATTTTATCATTTTTAAAGTTGATATTGCCATCTTTAAACATTAAAATAGGACTATCTATACAATTTTGAAGATTTATTGGATAATCGTCTTCTAAAAAGTAGGAATATTTAATATTGTTATTTTTAATGTAATTTAATTCCTGTTCTGCAGCTTTCAAGTTTTTTTCATCAAACAAATGCTTTAAACCATGATTCCCTATTCCATTGATATTTTGCAAAATAGCTGATTTTTCCTTAAAGATTTGTTCAACATCTCCCACATTTACAATAAGTTTTTTTGCTAAAATATCGCCAATTGCCTTGCTTTTTTGCAATCGTAAAATAGCCAATAACTTTTCATCTTTCATTTCGTAACAATTTCATTGTCAATATATAACTTTTTGTTGATAAATATTATTTAGAAAAGAAGATTTAAAACACAAAAATTTTATATTTGTTATTATGATTTTAGCCAACTACATTAGCGATTTGCTTTACAGATATGAATGTGTAATTGTACCAGATTTTGGTGGTTTTGTAACCAACAGAATTGGTGCAAAAATTAACGAAAATAACAACACATTTAATCCACCCTCAAAACAAATTACGTTTAACAGTCACTTAACTGTTAATGATGGTTTATTGGCAAATTACATTGCTTCTTCAGAAAACATTTCTTTCGAAAAAGCGTCTAATGCTATTGCTTTGTCTGTAATTAAGTGGCAAAATGAATTGCAAACAAAACCGTTAGAAATTGGTTCTATTGGTGTTTTATCTTTAAATGAAAATGGTCAATTAATTTTTGAACCAAATTATTCAACTAATTATTTAGCTGCTTCTTTTGGTTTATCAACTGTGGAATCATCCATCATAAAAAGACATAAAGAAATTGTAAAACCTTTAATTCCTGTTTCTGAAAAACAAGACAAAAAAGGAATTCCTGCTTTTATAAAATATGCTGCAACTGCTGCAATTTTATTAACATTAGGAGTTGTTGGTAACAATATTTATCAACAAAATGAGCAAAATGTACTTTTTGCAAATCAACAAAAAGCATTAGAGAAAAAAATACAAGCAGCTACTTTTGTAATTTCGAATCCTTTACCAACTCTTGAGTTAAAGATTGCAAAAGAAGAAAAAGTTATAAAACCTTTTCATGTAGTTGCTGGTGCATTTCAATTTCCAGAAAATGCAGAAAAGAAAGTAAATGAACTTAAAGAATTAGGGTACGAAGCTAGTATTTTGGGTGTTAACAAATGGGGCTTAACAGAAGTAGCTTTTAATAGTTTTTCTTCTAGAAATGATGCCATTAATAACCTTTATAAAATACAGAAAACAGTTTCTAAAGATGCTTGGTTATTGGTAAAAAAGTAACGTTTATTTATACGCTATTCTTACCTTTGCAAAAATTTTAAAAAATGGATGCAAAAACAGCCAAGGAATCTTTAACTGTACTCACTGATTTAGTTTTACCTGGAGATACTAATTATTTAGATAACCTTTTTGGAGGAGAATTATTAGCAAGAATGGACAGAGCTTGTAGTATTGCTGCAAGAAGACATTCTGCAAGAATTGTAGTTACAGCTTCTGTAAACCATGTGGCTTTTAATAAATCTGTTCCTGTTGGAAGTGTAGTTACTTTAGAAGCTAAAGTTTCGAGAGCATTTACTTCTTCTATGGAAATTTATGTTGATGTTTGGATTGAAGACAGACAATCTGGCTTAAAAACCAAAGTAAATGAAGGAATTTATACCTTTGTTGCTGTAGATGAAACTGGGAAACCTGTTCAAATTCCACAAATTATACCTGAAACTGCTTTAGAAAAAGAACGTTTTGAAGGTGCTTTAAGACGTAAACAACTAAGTTTGATATTAGCTGGAAAGTTAAAACCTAATGATGCTACAGAGTTAAAAGCGCTTTTTAAATCTTAAATTATGTTAGAATATTTAAATCATTTTAAAATTATAGAATCTTTAATTATTATTATAATTGTAGTTTTTCTAAAAGTAATGATTACAAATTCTTTGAGAAAAATTCGTATAAAATTCGGTTTTCAAAAAACGAGAGTTATTATTATTAATAGAATTATAACTTTTATTTTATACTCAACTGCAATTGTAATTATCGCCTTTATTTGGGGTGTAGATGAAAAGCAGTTATTGGTTTATATATCATCGTTCTTAACTATTTTAGGAATTGCCTTTTTTGCACAATGGTCTATCTTATCGAATATTACTGCAGGTTTAATTTTATACATAAACTATCCTGTAAAAATTGGCGATAGCATAACTGTCTTAGAAAAAGACAATAATGTTTCTGGAGAAATAAGAGATATTGGTGCTTTTTTTATCACTCTTAAAACAAAAGAAGGCGAATTAATTACCATGCCAAATGCTATGATTCTTCAAAAAAATATTCGCTATTTTCCTGAGTAATTTTAATTTGAAAACATAAAAAAAGTGCCATTTAAAATTGATAATCTCAATTTTAAATGGCACTTTTTATATACCAAAATTAATCCTATCTTAAATCTTTAGGGTCAATAATTTTTTGCGATAACAATTCTTTCATCACAATTTCTGTCATATCACTTTTAAAAGCAAATTCGTAACGAATATCTACAACATAGGCTTTTAAACGCATTTTTAAATACGAACGACCTTCTTTTACTTCATTAAAAAATAGCACGTAAATAGGTTTGTTTAGGTAAATGTATTTTGAAACTTGTGCAGATTCTTTTGCTAATTCACGCACACGTTTTGTATCTACAGTAATTGGCAAATAAATTTCGGCAACAACTTGGCAATTGGCTTCACCTGTATTTGAGTTAGAAACAGATTGATTCATTAACTCGCCATTTGGAATACTTACCAAAGAATCGTCTGCAGTTACAATTCTTATGGAACGTAAACCAATTTCTACAACTTCTCCATAATGACTGCCAACTTCAATTTTATCGCCAACCATAAAAGGCCTGTCTAATAAAATAATTACACCTCCAAAAATGTTTTTAATAATATCTTGTGATGCAAAACCTATAGCAATTCCCAAAGATGCAGACACTGCTAATACTGTTGATTGTGGTGGTTGAAAAATACCAACTATTATTAAAACGATAATAAAAATCCAACCGAAAATTTTAATAATTGGAATAATACCTTTTATAGTAATTCGTTGGTTTGTGAATTTTTCTGCATATTTTTCTAATAAAGAAATTGTAAAACGAATAACTAAATAACCAACAATTACAAATATTAACGCCCAAAATATTTTCCAAAAAGAAAATAACTCCCAAATTGCTGGCGGTTTTAGCTTTTCTACGATTTTGTCTTTTGTGGCTTTCACCTCTGCTTCTACATCTTTTTCGCCTTCATTTTTTACAAGTTCCTTAATATTTGTAGAATCTAATTTTACAGTATCTGCTTTTTGTATAATTAATAATTCTGGCTCTTGTAGTATAGTGCTACTTTCTTTTGCAACCATTAAATTGGCTGAAATAAAAAGAAATATAAATAGTATTTTTTTCATGATTTCAGGCTTAATGTATTACATTTTTACTCTTTAATAACGTAGTTATTTGACGATATAAAAATATGTTTATCATATAAAATTTTTCGTTATCCATCGTTAACAATCCGTTTTCGAAAAGTGCGTGTACAATGTTTTTTGTTTGTTGCTCATTTAAGTTAGAAAGCTCTACAATATCTTGGAGCGACAATCTTTCTTGCAATAAAATACTATTCAAAAATAACAGCTTTACAGGTGCTAACTTATTTAAAAATGAAGTATCTATCGTTTTTAAAGAACGCATATAAATGGTACTTCCAGAAACTTTTACAGTAGAACGAATCCAATACATAAAAGCAATTCTAAAGTTGCTCTGTGCAATTTTATTAATGTCGCTAAAAAATTCTTCTTTTAAAATTTCTTGTTGAACTTCTTCTGGAGATTTTAAAAACTTACTCGATAAATAAGCAACAGGTGGCTGTTCAAAATGCAAATTATAACCACTAATTTTATGTCTTTTTATCAACGCTTCTTTCATGGTTTCTTTATCCATTTCTAACATTTGAATGTTAAAAGCAAAAAGTTCTGAAATTTGAATGGATTTATCTAAATATTGAAATGCATATTTTGCTGAAGTAACAATCCAAAAAACACTATTTTTTGTTGATGAAATTAAATTAGAAAGTTCATGCAACACATTAAAACCACCTACTTTTCTAAAATAAAAATATTGAATATCTTCTAAAACAATCGTTCTCTTTTTTCCAGTATTAAAATACGTAATCCACTCATCTATCGTTGCTAATTCTTTTTCAAAAGAGGTGTTTAAAAATGCCATTAACTCATAAAGTTCACTAATATTTTCTTTGGTTGATAAGAAAGTTGTTTTTGATAATTTTTTATTTTTATTGATAAAATTATGAATCAAAGAGGTTTTACCTGAACCACGTTCGCCAATAATTACTGTAGCTGCATATTGGCTTTTTTGAAAAGCATTGTAGGCATTATCTAAAGTATTTAAAGCATTTGTTCGTCCAATAAATAAAGCTTCATTCTGCAAGGTTTCTGATCTAAACAAACGCTGATATACATAAGGCAATTCATCTAACGCTTTTTCTGCTTGCTTTAAAAATTCTGACAAATCGCTAGTTACATCTGTAGGTTCTTTGTACAAACCATTTCTTAAAAGAATACTTTTTACAGAAGCCGCTGTTCTTTTGTACTTGGTTTTACCATAAAGTATGGCAACAGGAACAAAGTTTTTAACGTTATTTATTACTTTTTCTTTGAGTAATTTACTTTTTTCTATTGATTTTGCTTTGGCAATTGCTAACCTAATTTCAGTAATATTTTCTGTATCAGTTAACTCTAAAATACTTTTATGAAACTTAGTAATACTTGGCAATAGTAATTCACCATTAGTTGTATTTAAATTTACCAAGGTATTTTTTAACTCTTCAATTTTTTCTTCGCTTCTTTCTAAACCTTCTAGAGCTACTTTTTTTGGTGTATTTTCTTTGGATGTATTTTCTTGAGATTCATCATCAAAAAGTGATAAAGCAGACTCTAAATTAAACTGACTTACTTGGCTTAAGGCATTAATATCTTCAATAAAAGTAGTTACTTTTAAGTTAAGTTCTAATTTTGCTTGCTTTATTTTTGCTGCAAGACTTGGCCAACTTTGGTAAGAAACCAATTCATAAGGAGAAATATAATTAATGGAAGATGCTACAGTTTTGGTTGTATAATCATTATCTGAACTTATAGCTCTTTTTGTTGAAAGTGTTTCTAAAACATTCAGAATATTTTCTTCAAAATCATTAATTTGTAACGGAATTTCTTGATTGGTAATTCGTGTTGTAGTTTCTTCTATAAGTTTATTAAAATTTTTACCTAAACTCTTTAGTTCGTTTACGATTGTAGCCTTTACAGCAGTTTTTGTATCTGAATTAGCAATGGAACTTTTTACGTTTGTTAGGTAATTTTTAAGAATCGTTAATTCCTTTTCAATAAGTGCTGCACGTTTTTCAATTGATTTTTCAAGTTCATTATACTTAAACATCACATGAAAAATAATCGTAAATATTTCGATATCTAACTCCCAATCGCTCTCAAAAACGCTAAATGTATTTTGCCAAAGAAGTGCATCTTTATAACTCTTTTCTATAACATCTTTTTGATATTTTGTAATATTTTGTTCTTTAAAAAAGTTTGCAGACAATTCAATTGTGTCTGCTTTATAAAGTGCATTTGTGTAGTTTAAAACTATTACGTCAAATATTTCTTGAAACGATTTTTTATGATTTTCAATTCGTGTTTCTAAAGAAGGTAATATTGTTACTTCAGCTAAGACTTCATCAGAAAAATCTAAAACAATATTATTTTCTAAATAAAGTTCAATTTTTTCGTCGATTTTCTTATCTACTGACCAATATGTTTTTGTAATTTCAGAAATTTCTTTGTTAATCTCATTAATAACTTCACATAAATTATTGACAAGATCGCTTTTAAAATAATATTCAGTAGCGTTTTTAAAAGGGATCTCTTGTTGCCAAAAAACAACTTCTTTTTTTGATTTTCTAAAAACATTAGCAGTCTTTAAAGGAAGTTTAGAAATATTGAACAAAGATTTTTTGACGCCTTTCCTAAATTTAAGCATTTTTGAATCGCTTTCTAATTTAAAAAAACGCTCCTTATCTTGTGTACGCTTTATAGTTTCATCAAGAGTTTCTAAATGTGTGTTTAACGCAGTAAAATAGGCATCAAACAACAATTCATCTTCTAAATTTAAAGACGAAAAATAACTAGAAACCACCTTTTCTAAATCACTTTTATACTCATCTAACTTTCTAAAAACTAAATCTTTATCATCATTTTTAAAATTATTAGCTATTATTTTTTTTTGAAGTTCATCTATCTCTAAAATTGCTTTATGATGAGCTCTAATTTTATCAAAAAAAACTGGCAACAATTTTTCATTAAATAGTGTTGCAATAATACTTTGTTCTAAAGAAATAATTTCTTTCATAAATTATTTTAAAATATAAAGATATTTAATATAAGCCTTTATTTAAGTGCAAATTACAAAAGAATTTCGATAATTTTAAGAATATTATTTTGAGATCATTTGATCAAAATTTTTAAGCATAAAAAAAAGTGCAGTTTAAAAACTGCACTTTTAATATTTTTAAAATTGACAATTACGCCTCTTGCTCTTCATGTTTACCTTCATAAACTTCCTCAACTAATTTAGCATTAAATGCTGGTAAATCGTCTGGATTTCTACTGGTTACCAATCCAGAATCTACTACTACTTCTTCATCTGTCCAGTTTGCACCAGCGTTAATCATATCTGTTTTAATAGATTTATATGAGGTAATATTTCTTCCCTCTAAAACACCTGCTTCTGCTAATAACCAAGGTGCATGACAAATTGCTGCTACAGGTTTGTGATTTTCAAAAAACGATTTCACGAAATTTACTGCCTCTTTATTTGTTCTTAATGTATCTGGATTTATAACTCCACCAGGCAACATTAATGCATTGTAATCTGCTTGTGAAACTTCATCTAAAGTTTTATCTACTTTATAAGCTTTTCCCCAATTTCCATCTGTCCAAGATTTAATTTCTCCAGATTCTAAAGATACTATATGTACATTTGCTCCTGCTTTTTCTAAAGCCTTTTTTGGTTCTCTTAATTCACTTTCTTCAAAACCATTTGTTGCTAAAATTGCAACATTCTTTCTATCTAAATTTTCCATTTCTATGTTTTTAAGATTAAATTGAAATTAGCACTTTACTAACTCATTTCAAAATTACAAACAAAATGAAAACACAATTTGCTCAAAACATTTTGAGTTTAACACAAACACTATTTTAAGAAAATTTTATCTTTTTAGCATCCAAGAAGCAGGATCTAATTTTTTAGTATTTTTTAAAAGCACGAAAACCAAGGTAGTTTTACCATTTATTTTATCCGTAAAAATCTTCCCTAAACTTTGTCCTATTTCTACTTTATCGCCTTTTTTAACGAAAGAATTTTCAAGGTGATTGTAAGAACTTATATAATTTCCATGACGAATAAGTATATTTTTTGTTCCATCAGAACCCACTAAAACATTTAAAACTTCGCCACTAAAAATAGCTTCTGCATTGCTTCCTTTACTAGTTACAATATGCAAACCAGTTCCATTAATAATGATTCCAGGAAATGTTGGGTGAGGTTGATTACCAAACTTTCTAACAACCAATCCTTCTTTAACAGGCCAAGGTAATTTTCCTTTATTGAGCTCGAATTTTGTTGCTAAAGCTTTTGCTTCTGGCGTTAAAATAAACTCATTTTTCTTAGTGGCGGTTTTTGGTTTATCTTTTAATTTTGACAAAGCCAATCTATTTGCTTTTTCAATTTCATCTCTAATAAGTTTATCTATTTGAGCAGCAATTCTTTTATCTTCTTTAACATTTTTTTCAATTTCACGCCTGTATTTACCTTCTTTCTTTTTAATGGTAGAAAGTAAATCTTCTTGTTTCTTTTTATCAGCTTCAATTTCTCTTTTCTGATTTTTCTCTGCTAAAATTAAGGCTTCTTTATTCTTCTTTTGAATTACTAAAGAGTCGTTCTTTTTTTCGATAAAACTTGTTTGTACTAAAATTTCTTCGCCTTGTTTTTTTCTGAATTGCGTATACTGTTTCATATACTCCAAACGTTTGTAAGCTTGATAAAAGTTTTGCGAAGACAACAAAAACATCGTTCTACTTTGTTGAGATTTACTTTTGTAAGATTTGTAAATCATCTCACCATAATCAGCTTTTAACTCCTTTAAACTTTTGTTTAATTTTGCAATTTCACGTTCGTTTGTTCTTATTTCTGTTGATAAAAGTTTCGCTTCTAAATTAATGGTGTTTATTAATTTGTTTCTAACCGCTATTTTTTGGTTAATGTCTTTTAAATCTTCTAAAGCGTTTTTTTCCTTTTTAGTTTCGTTAAAAAGCAACTTGTTTAATTTTACAATTTCTGCTTTATATTTTTCTCGTTGATTTTCCAACTCTCTTTTAGTCTGACTAAAAACAGTCAAACTCATCAATAAAATCAAAGAAAAGACACTATGAAACTTTAAATTTTTCATTAAAATGTAAGCTGTTTATAACCACTAGGAATACTAAAAGACATCTCTACATCTGTATCAAATTCTACAGATTTATACTCTAAATCAATTGCTGTAACTTTTTTAGCGTTTTTTGCTTTGATGTTAATTCCCGAAGGAAAAACAACATTATCTATTAAATTATAAGATGGATATTTTACATCTAATCGTAACTCTTTTTCTGCATTTACGATCGATTGTTCATCTAATTTAAAATGTGCAGGATTTATGGTAAAGAAAATATCGAATAATGCTGCCTGTTTTTCTGGTGATAAAATATATCGATTATCTACAATTGTAACATTTTGATCTTCCTCTTTTAAATTTAATAAAGATTGCCCTAAAAATAAATTTTGTAATTGTTCAAAATTAATTTCTACTCCTAACAATTCTTTCATCATCGAAAAATCGCCTTCAAAATAATGTTTAAAAACAGAGGAATAATATTTGACAGAAGTTGGTGTAATTTCTGCTTTAAAAACGGTAATAAACTTGGTTCCTTTTAACCAAATAACCTCATCTTTTTTCATTTTCATTTGTACAGATAAACCTTGGTTGGTTTTTCCGTTATCAAAATTCACTTTTAATTTTGCTTCCAAAGTTTTCTTATCAAAACTAGCAGCCATGTGTTTTTTTGCTACTTTTTTGGCAGAAATATCTTTGGCTGTTGCATTCGCATCAATCATATTTTTTGTTGTTTTACAAGAAGTAAAAATTATTGTAAAAAGGAGTATGTATTTAAAGTACTTCATTTTTTAACTTTTCAATTTATCAGCTTTCTGTTGATATTTATTTTCTTCAATTAAATTGCCTAGACCTTTGTAAGCTTTTGCCATTTCTATATAAAAGTTGGCTTCCATTTTATCTTCTATCACAAAATCGAACCCATTCTCTAAAACAGATAACGCTTCTTTATGACTTTTCTGATAATTTAATGCTTTTCCTTTCATTAAATATACATAAGGTTGTGCTGGGAATAACAAAATACCTTCTTCACTAAATTTTAACAATTCAGTTGAATTTTCTTCAGAAATCTTTAAAATTTGCTCTAAAATTTTGTATGATTTTTCTGTTTCAAACTGACTAATTAAAGAAGTAATGTCTGATAATTTCTTTTCCTCAGCCTTTGGTGCTTTTCTCTTTTCTAAACTCGCTTTCAAACTCTTTAAATTCGCTGAAAGCAAATTTTCATCCTCCAAAACATTCATTAAAGAAATTGCTTCTTTATACTGCCTATTATACAAATAAAGACGCACTAAAAAAGATCTTTCTTTAGGTTTTAAAGTAACTATTTTTTGTTGTGTTTTAATAGCCGCTTCAAGATTATTTTCTTGTTGATAAATTTTAACCAAATGCTTTAACATCCAAACATTATCAACATCTTCTTGCAACGCTCTTTCTATGTATTCTTTGGCTAGTAAAGTATTCTTTAATAATAAATGATTTTTAGAAAATTCAAAGAATACAGCAATATCATTCTCTAATAATTGGTTACAGTTTTCTAAATTTTCTAACGCTTTTTGATAGTTTCCAATCGCTTTTTCTGAAAGTGCTTTAAAAAAGAATTGTTGAAATTTTAATTCGGCTTCTTCAGATAAATCTTCATTTGCAGGAATGCTATCTTGCGCATTTATAAAAATAGAAAAAAAAGTAAAGAAAAAAGAGAAAAGAGCCAATCTTATTGTATAAAATTGCCTCTCTTTTCTATTTCCTTTATTCTTTAATCTTAAGTTCATTAAGTTAATTCTGTATAATCGCCAATACTTACAGAGCTATAGGCTGCATTATATTTTGCATGATTACCAATCATTGCATTAGTTAAATTAGCATTCGAAATCTCTACATTTTTTTGTATCAACGAATTTGTTATGGTAGAATTTGCAACCACACTATTTTCTCCTATAGAAACATAAGGACCAATTTTTGAATCTTTTAAAACTACATTTTTACCAATGTAACAAGGTTGTATAATTTCTGAGTTTTCTAAAATCACATCATCAGAAACTAAATTATTACCAGCTTCATATTCAAAACCAAGTGTTTGTGTGTTGGTATCTACAGTTGGGTCTTTTTTACCACAATCCATCCAAGCACTTACTTTTCCTGGCAAAAATTTGGCTCCTTGTTGTTTTAAAGATTCTAAAACATTTGTTAATTGATATTCGTTGTTTTCTTTTAAATCGTTATCAATTAAATATTGAATTTCCTCTAAAAGTTTTTCACCACTTTTAAAATAATAAATTCCAATAATTGCTAAATCAGATACAAATTCTTTTGGTTTTTCAATAAAATCTGTAATAACACCATCTTCTAATTTTACCACTCCAAAAGCACTTGGGTTTGCTACTTGACTTACCCAAATTGCACCATCAGCATTTACATCTAACTTAAAATCTGCCTTAAATAATGTGTCTGCATATGCAACAACACAAGGACCATTTAAAGATTCTTTTGCACAATAAATTGCATGTGCAGTTCCTAAAGCTTGTTCTTGCACATATACAGATCCTTTTGCACCTAATTCTTCTGCTATTTTTAATAATTTTTCTTCAGTATCTGTAGGAAAACCTTTTGCAGTTGTACCAATTACAAAAGCTATTTCATCTATTTTTTCATCAATTACAGAAGCAATATCTTCTACCAAACGTTGTACAATTGGTTTACCTGCAATTACTGTTAAAGGTTTTGGAACGGTTAAAGTATGTGGTCTTAAACGAGAACCAATACCAGCCATAGGCACTATAATTTTCATATATGATTTTTTTAAAAATATGACTGCAAGATAGTATTTATTGAGAGACTTAAAAAATTGTTTTTCAGTTTAAACTTTGATAAATGAATTTGTATTTTATTATTCATCTCCCCCTTTAGGGGGATGAAACTCCTCCTAAAGGGGGAGATGAAATTTACCCCTTTAGGGGGATTGACTGGCTTTCGAATTAGTATTAATTTTACATCGTAGAAATGTAATAAAATAATAGTCCCCCAATAAATTGTTTTTTCATAAATGATTACGAAAACCCAAGTTAACGCTTGGGTTTTTTGTTTCTTTGCAAAAAATATAACTTGTGAATTATTTATCTGTAGAAAATATTTCTAAATCCTATGGAGAAAAGGTGCTTTTTGAAGACATCTCCTTTGGAATTAATAAAGATCAAAAAGTAGCTTTCGTAGCAAAAAACGGAAGTGGTAAAACTTCTATCTTAAATATTATTGCTAATTTAGATGTACCAGATTCTGGTCAAGTAGTTAGCAGAAAAGGAATTAGCATTGCTTATTTGGCTCAAAAAGATGATATAAATCCTGATTTAACCATCGAAGAAACCATTTTTGCAACAGATAATAAAATACTTTCCATTGTTAATCAATATGAAAAAGCCTTAAAAAACATTGAAAACGGAGATGCATATCAAGCAGCTTTCGATTTAATGGACCAACACAATGCTTGGGATTTTGAAACACAATACAGACAAATTTTATCGAAATTAAAACTTGAAGATTTATCTTTAAAAGTAGGCTCGCTTTCTGGTGGACAAAAAAAACGCCTTTCTTTAGCAATCGTTTTAATTAACAAACCAGATTTATTAATTCTTGATGAGCCAACCAACCATTTGGATTTAGAAATGATTGAATGGTTAGAAGCTTATTTTGCCAAAGAAAAAATTACACTTTTTATGGTAACTCACGATCGTTACTTTTTAGAGCGTGTTTGTGATGAAATTTTAGAATTAGATGAAGGTAAAATCTACAAATACAAAGGAAATTATTCTTACTATCTTCAAAATAAAGAAGAACGTTTAGCTTTAGAAGCTACCAATTTAGGGAAAGCTAAAAGTTTATTTAAAAAGGAACTTGAATGGATGCGTAAGCAACCAAAGGCAAGAACTACAAAATCGAAATCTAGAATTGATGATTTTCATCAAATTAAAGACAAAGCACATCAACGAAGAAAAGACCATAAAGTTCAGCTGGAAATTAACATGGAACGTTTAGGAAGCAAAATTTTAGAGCTTCATAAATTACAAAAATCTTTTGGAGATAAAGTTATTTTAGATGGTTTCGATTACGTTTTTAAACGTGGAGAACGTATTGGAATTATTGGTAAAAACGGAACAGGAAAATCTTCTTTCTTAAATATCATTACAGAAAAAGCACCTGTTGATGGTGGAAAAGTTGTGGTTGGAGAAACCATTAAATTCGGTTATTACACGCAATCTGGAATCACTATAAAACCAGGACAAAAAGTAATTGAAGTTGTAAAAGAATTTGGAGAATTTATTCCGCTTACAAAAGGTAGAAAAATATCTGCATCACAGTTATTAGAACGTTTTTTGTTTGATAAAAAGAAACAATATGATTTTGTTGAAAAACTTTCTGGAGGTGAACAAAAGCGTTTATATCTATGTGCTGTTTTAATTCAAAATCCTAACTTTTTAATTTTAGATGAGCCAACCAACGATTTAGATGTAGTAACTTTAAATGTTTTAGAAAGCTTTTTGTTAGATTATCCTGGAAACTTATTGGTAGTTTCTCACGATAGATATTTTATGGACAAAATTGTTGATGCATTATTCGTTTTTAGAGGCGAAGGTGTTGTTGAGAATTTTCCTGGAAATTATTCTGATTTTAGAGCTTACGAAAACTCTAATGAAGCAGAAGAAGCGCCTGTAGAAAAAGTTATCGAAAAAAAGGTTGAAGAGAAAAAGAAATCAAAAAACACATTAAGTTTTGATGAAAAAAGAGAGTTTGGTTCTTTAGAAGTTGAAATTGAAAGACTTCAAAAAAGAAAATTAACCATAGAAAATCAGTTTTTAAATGTAGAAATTGATGCAGATGATATTCCTAAAAAATCTGAAGAATTGCAAGAAATTGCCAATGAATTAGAGGAAAAAGAAGAACGATGGTTAGAGCTTTCTATGAAGCAAGAAGATTAGAAATACAATCCATAAATATTTTAAAACGCGCAAAGAAATTTATAAATTACTTTGCGCTTTTTTATTCTTAATCTATATCTATCTTGAAATTAAATCATGAATCTAAACACTAACAATATCTTTATCTTCGATTAAATCTTCATTATTAAAACGTAATAAAATTTGTGCAACTGCAATAGTATCTTTTTCACAATACGCAACAATTCTCTGTAGATTTTTTTCTTTATAATATACAGCTGCTACTTCACTCCCATCAATATCATCTTTTGGTGATGGAATTCCTAAAATAGACGTTAATAATTTTAAGGAGGTGTAATGTTTAAAATCGCCAAATTTCCACAATTCCAAAGTATCTATATGTGGAACTTCCCAAGGCTTTTTACCAAATAAATTTAGTTTTTTAGGAAGATCTATTTTATGTATAATCATTCGTCTAGCAATAAAAGGAAAATCGAATTCTTTTCCATTATGAGCACAGAGAATATTATCTTTCTTGGCAAAATGTTTATCTAACAAAACTTTAAACTCTGTAAGTAATTTGTGTTCATCATCACCAAAAAAAGAGGTAACTCTTAGTTGTTTTTTAGTATCCACATCTACAAAATAACCAACTGAAATACATATTATTTTACCAAATTCTGCCCAAATACCTGCTCTATCATAAAATTGTTCTGCAGTAAATTCTTCCTTTCTTTGATATTGAGTTTTCTTCTCAAAAAGCCCTTGCATTTCTTTTGATAATTGTTCCCAACTTTCTTCTTGAGGAACTGTTTCAATATCTAAAAATAAAATATTATTTAATTTATACGTTAGATTCATAGCAATTCTTTTTTTTCTAAATATAACAAAAAAGAAAAAGCTCTGAAAAAATTCAGAGCTTTTAAATATTTAAAAAAAATACTAATTTATTTAATCACTAATTTTGAAGTTGCTGTTCTAGTTCCTTCTGTTACTTTTAAGATATATAATCCAGCAGAAATTGCAGGAATATCAATAGTTGATTTTGTATCAGAAAAAGAAGTAGCAAATACTTGTTTTCCTAAAACATTAAACATTTTCACTTCTTTTTTATCAGTACTATTAGTAGTAATTGTGAATGTATTATTTGTTACAGGATTTGGGTATATTGCAAAACCTTCTATTTGATTTTTTACGATACTCAATGTAAAGGTATTTGCAGCACCAGGAGTTCCTAAATCTCCATCCTTTATAATTTCTTGAGTTGCTTCTCCCCAATTTGCACCATTGTCATTATCAGTTGCAGAATATTTACTTACTGCTAACTCCATACTTTTACCTGTTGGATCTGGAAAAGTAGCTCCATTATCCCAAGAAACAGCATCTATAATTGAAGATCCACAATCTAAAGCAACTGAATCTGAACTGTTTCCTAAGAAAAAATTAGATCCATATTGATAATCTACTATTACACCTCCATTTGTAGCTATATTAGAATCTATACCTAAAGTAACATAACCATTTGCTGGTACAATTAAACTATTTTCAATTACATGATCCTTTGAACTTACAGTTAAAGATTTAATCATCCAACCTTGCATGTCAATAGGTGCTCCTGTAGTATTGTAAACTTCAAAATACTCACCAAACTCATCACCAACAGCATTTGGATTTTGCATAATTTCTGTAATAATCAAGTCTCCTATTTCAGGACAAGTTGGCGCTGGTAAACAAGTTGGACTAGAAATATTTCTTGATAAATTACAAGTACTATTTGCAACATCTCCAATTAATGTAAAAACAACATCTGTTGCTTCAGTAACATTAGAAATAGTAATAGTTCCTGATGCAGTCGTAGATGGATCATCACCACCAATTGTTCCTGAATCTGCTGTTAAAACATAAGTTGATGTATTACCACCAGTAAAAGGTATAGAAATATCGTAAGTATCTGAAGAAGTTGTCTCTGTATTACATGTAGTTAAAATTGAACCTATTTCAATACTACATGGAAATGCAACAGAAAAAGTAGTAGTAGTTTCTACTTTAGGAGATAATGAATTTCCATCATTATCAACTAACTCTGCAGTTATAATATATATAGTTCCTGGTACAACATTATCAATAGTTTCAGAAGTAGAAAATATATTTTTAGATCCATCAATAACTCCATTTTCAGATAAAACTCCTAATATATAACCATCTCCTGAGTTATCTGATTCTTCAGAACCATTATCACCAGAAAGTGTAAAGTTTTCAACAACCAAATTAACAGGAATATCTGTAACAGTTGCATCATAAACATTATTATTGATAGGTGATGATATACTTAAACTTGGTGCTGTACTTGTTGTAATAGTAAAATTAGTAGTTATAGGATTTAATTTTGACCCATCATTTTCTCCTGTCCAATTACTAGCTGTAGACACTGCTGCCAATAAACTTGCTTTACTTCCAGTAGTAATTCCTGAATAATAAATATTATCAAATTCACTTTCTGGACCATCACCTGCTCCTAAAGTTACAGCATTAACACCATCTGTTAAACCTGTAGGTAAATCTGTTTGATTAGAATCATTTGTATCTGTATGCCAAACTGTACTACTTCCAGATGCAGCGAATATAAATGTTGGTGAGGCAGTATCTCCTTGATATGCTAAAATTTGGTCTCCACTAGATGCAATATTTAAATCATTACCATCTAGCGTAAAGTCAGTTGTACCTCCAACTGTATATCTAATATTTGTTCCCTTCGCTACTCCACCTGCTGGTGCAGTATACAATACTGTTCCTTCACTAGTTCTAAGAGCAGTTGCCATCCAACCATTATCTGTAAACCTAATAGTTGTTCCAGCTTCCAAATCTACCAAAGGTACAAACCTAAAACCATCAGGTGCATCTCCTTGCATTTCGATGATTACTATATCTCCTGGAGCAAGTGTGGTTTGTCCAAAAGAAAATGCACTAAAACAAAGTGTAATTAATAAAGTAAAAATGTAATTTTTTTTCATGTGTGATTTGATTTTAGAATTGAAATGTAAATATAGGGAATATTTGTTTTTTATTCTGATTAGAAGCACATTAATTAATTGTTAAGCCATCATATACAGCTGTATTTCAAATACATACTCAATATTATTTAAAAGTAAACAAAAATTGCCAAGATTAAATGATTGTTAACAACTTGTCTTTATAATAGAATTATCTGTATTTTTGATATTCAATATTAAAAAATAATGAATAAAAGCGATATTAAAATTTTATTAGTAGATGATGAACCAGATATTTTAGAAATTGTTGGTTACAATTTAAGAAATGAAGGTTATCAGACTTTTACTGCAGAAAATGGTTTAGAGGCAATAAAATCTGCAAAAAAGAACATGCCACATTTAATATTACTGGATATTATGATGCCTGAAATGGATGGTATTGAAGCTTGTGAGAAAATTAGAAAAATAAAATCTTTAGAAAACGTGCTAATCGCTTTTTTAACTGCAAGAGGAGAAGACTACTCACAGGTTGCTGGTTTTGAAGCTGGAGCAGACGACTATATCACAAAACCTATAAAACCAAAGGTTTTAATAAGCAAAATAAAATCTCTATTAAGAAGACTCAAATCTGAAAAAGAAAGTGAAGATTCTCTTAAGATTGGTGACATTGTTATTGATAGAGATGAATATGTAGTTTATAAAGCTGGAGAAAAAATTTCGTTGCCTAGAAAAGAATTCGAACTTTTTTCTTTATTAACTTCTAGACCTGGAAAGGTTTTTAAAAGAGAAGTTATTTTAGATACTGTTTGGGGAAATGAAGTTGTTGTTGGTGGAAGAACTATTGATGTTCATATTCGAAAACTCCGTGAAAAAATTGGCGACGATCATTTTAAAACAGTAAAAGGAGTTGGCTATAAATTTGTTTTACTAGAAAACGAAAAGTAAAACCAAGCCTTTTGAAACTAAAAAAGACATATTCCTACGCACTTTGGTCTGCGCTCTATTTAACACTCCTTACTGTAATTATTGCAGGCATCACCTATTATATAATAAGTGAGCATTTTGGCTATATTACCATCATTTTTTCAATTATTATTCTTTTTATAATTTCGTTTTTCATTACACAGTATAGAGCTGAACATTTCATATATAGAAGGTTAAAAAAACTATATCAAGAAGTATCTATCTTAAATGTAAACGATTTAAAAAGAGACTCTGCAACTACAGATATTGATAAATTATCTAAAAGCATGCAGAAATTTGTGGAAGGAAAGCGTTTAGAAATCAAAAATTTAACGGAAAGAGATTCTTTTAGACGTGATTTTCTTGGCAATGTTGCTCACGAATTAAAAACACCATTATTTACGGTTCAAGGTTATATTTTAACCTTAATGGAAGGTGCTATTAATGATAAACAAATACGTATGAAGTATTTGGATAGAGCTAATAAAGGTGTAGAAAGGTTGGTTGCTGTTATTAAAGATTTAGATATGATTGCTAAATTAGAAAATGATGGTTTAAAGTTAAATATAGAAGTATTTAATATTCTTGAATTGATACAGAATGTATTCGATTTGTTTGAAATGAAAGCTAAGAAGAGAAATATTTCTCTACGATTTGACAAAATTTATGAATTCCCTGTTTTTGTAAAAGGTGATGTTGAAAAAATTGAACAAGTACTTATTAATCTAATTGTAAATTCCATTAAATATGGAAAACCAAATGGAACTACTATTTTAGGAGTAGACGATTTTAATGATAAAAAGTTTATTGTTAAAGTAATTGATAATGGAGAAGGCATCAACAAAGAACATATACCACGTTTATTTGAACGCTTTTATAGAGTAGACCAAAGTAGATCTCGTGAACAAGGTGGCTCTGGTTTAGGGCTTTCTATAGTGAAACATATTGTGGAAGCACATAATCAAAAAATACTACTAAAAAGTACTTTTGGTAAAGGCTCTGAATTTTCATTTACGCTTGAAAAAGCTAAATAAATATTGGGTTTTAAATTAAATCGAAACCAATATCTTTTCTATAATTCATCTTTTCAAAATTGATTTTATCAATGCTATTGTAACTCTTTGTCAAGGCATCTTGAATGGTGTCTCCAAAAGATGTTATTGCCATAACTCTACCTCCACTTGTAACTACTTTATCGTCTTTAATAACGGTTCCTGCATGATAAACAATAGATTCGCTAACTGAATCAAAACCCGTAATTTCTTTATTTTTTTGATAAGCTTCAGGATAACCACCAGAAACTAACATCACAGTTGTTGCAATTTTGTCTGATACAGAAAAGGATTTTTCATGTAAAGTTTGGTTTGCAACACCTTCAAATAAATCAAATAAATCCGATTCTATTCTTGGCAAAACTACTTCAGTTTCAGGATCACCCATTCTTACATTATATTCAACAACTGATGGATTTCCATGATCATTCATTAACCCAATAAAGATGAAACCTCTGTAATCAATTCCGTCTTTTTGCAAACCATTTATAGTAGGTTTTACCACTAATTCTTCAACTTTATCTAGGAAAGCTTTATCTGCAAATGGCACAGGAGATATTGCACCCATTCCACCAGTATTTAAACCTGTATCTCCTTCTCCAATTCTTTTATAATCTTTTGCTGATGGTAAAATTTTATAGCTTTTCCCATCTGTTAAAACAAAAACTGATAATTCAATTCCTTTTAAAAACTCTTCTATAACTACTGTAGATGAAGCTTCGCCAAATTTCTGATTCGAAACCATTTCTTCTAACTCAACTTTTGCTTCGTCTAAAGAATTTAAGATTAAAACTCCTTTTCCTGCTGCTAAACCATCTGCTTTTAAAACAAAAGGTGGTTCTAAAGTTTCAAGAAAACTAAAACCATCTTTTAAATTATCTTTCGTAAAAGACCTATATTTTGCAGTTGGTACTCCATGTTTTTGCATGAATTGTTTCGAAAAATCTTTGCTACCTTCCAACAAAGCTCCGTCTTTTTTAGGACCAATTACAGGAATGTTTTTCAACTCATTATCAGCTAAAAAGAAATCATGAACACCATTAACTAAAGGTGCTTCAGGCCCCACAACTACCATTTTAATATCATTTTGCAAAACAACATCCTTAACAGCTTTAAAGTCTGTTGGGTTGATATTTATATTTTTTGCAATAGTGTGAGTACCCGCATTTCCTGGAGCTACAAAAAGTTGTGTTACTTTATTACTTTTAGACAGTTTTAAAGCAAATGCGTGTTCTCTACCTCCAGAACCTAAAATTAGTATATTCATAATTGTTTTGTTAGGATTGCAAATATATTTTAATTTCTTTGGATACTAAATTTATGAAGGAATTGAATTGTAGAAATTTTATCGATTGTGAAAATTTGAGGTTAAAATCCCCATTTTAAAAAGTATTTTATGGCTGATGAAGTGTGCCTAAAAAAAAGTTTTATACTTTTTGAAGAACCTTGTTGATGTTGGTGCAAAACTTCTACTTTTGGGTAATACATCTTTTTATTACTTAACTCGTCAATTCTTCTACAAATATCTGCGTCTTCCATGTATAAAAAAAAACGTTCATCAAAACCTTTTAAATTTTTGAGATGCTTAGTTCTAAAAAACATGAAACAACCATGAATAAATTCTGGACAAAAGGATGTACAAAAGTCTTGATTTCTATACTCGTTATTATTAATAAGTTTCTTTGACAACTTTAATTTTCTATTAGCTAAATCGAAAAAAGTTGGATGTTTTCTACAAACATATTGTATGCTATTATTAGGATATAAAATTTTTGGTGTAATAAAAGAAATACTTGAATCTTGTTTTAATTTACCAATTAAATTCGGAATTACATCAGGGTTAAAAACTACATCAGGATTTAGAATTAAGTGATATTCTGACTGAATTTTATTTAAAATTAGATTGTGAGCTTTACCAAAACCTAAATTCTTTCCTGTAGAAATATATTCAATTTCTGACTCTACAAAATATCTTTCAACATCATTAATTGGAGAATTATCAATTAAATATAGTTTTTTAGGAATTGCCGTATTTAAAAAAGAAGCAACAGTTTTTCTTAAGGTTTCTATATCTTCGTTATATAAAACAATAGAAGCTGTAATCATATTAATATGCTTTTTCTTCTCCTTTAAAAACATTTAAAACTGTTTTAATAATGATTTTAATATCTAATAAAAACGACCAATTTTCTATATAAAAAATATCTAATCTTACTCTATTCTTTATATCAGATTTTTTTTTGATTTCTCCTCTGTAACCACTTACCTGTGCTAAACCTGTTATTCCAGGCTTTACAATATGTCTTTTTAAATAATCATCTACATCTTTTTGATACTCTAAAGATAAACTTTCTAAATGTGGTCTTGGCCCCACAATACTCATATTTCCAAATAAGACATTAAAAAATTGTGGTAACTCATCCATACTTGTTTTTCTCAAAAAAGCACCTATTTTTGTAACTCTAGTATCATTTTTTGTAGCATGAATTTTATCAGAAAAAGCATTAATTCTCATAGATCTGAATTTAAAACACACAAATTCTTCTCCATTTAAACCTTCTCTATGTTGTTTAAAAATCAATGGCCCTTTAGATTCTAATTTCACTAAAATCCATAAAACTGGTATTAACCAAGACAAAATAAATAGGCAAACAAATAATGAAAAAAAGATGTCAAAAATTCTTTTAATATAGAAATTTTCGGCGAATTCAAAAGGTAATTTTTTTACATTTATAATGGTAATTGTATCATCATAAAACTCTAACTCTTGTTCTTTACTATATAATTCTGTAGTATCTGGAATTAATTTTAGATTTATATTTTGTTCTATAGCAAATTTATTTATTTCTTTTATTTGTTCTTTTCTCAAACTAGATATTGCACAATAAATTTCGTCAACAGCATTTTCTACTGCATATTCTAATGCCTCATTAAAATTGCCTAAATAATTTTTATTACTTGACATTTTATTAGAAAAAAAACCTAAAAATTTATATCCTAAATTTGCTTTACTTTCAAATAATTTAATAATTTTTTTAGCTGAATCATCAAAACCTAAAACTATTGTTGTTCTATAATTATTACCTAAAGCTCTGTATTTATTTAGTAAAAAATATGATAAGAACTTAAAAAAAGTGACCAATACAAACATCAATATTAAAATTAAGAATTGATTATGAACCACATCTCCTTCTCTAAAAACACCAAAATATGCAAAATAACTTAGTGTAAAAAAGAAAAACTGTTTTCCTAAAAGTGTAAGTATTCTTAAAGGACCTGTATATCTATAAACTTTATAAAAACCAAATAGATATGAAGTGAATAACCAAAATAAAGTAATAAAAGATAAAAATGAGAAATTAAGAAATTCTTTATCGTAGATAAAATAAACGATAAAATTAAGAATTAAAACATCTAAAATTATTTGAAATGGTCTTATAAAATGCGAATATCTTTTCTTCAAGCTTAATTTATTATTTAAAACAAATATATTATTTTAAATAACAATTTCACTCAACATACTCTGTATTGTAAATAATTCTTTTGCAATTTTTTGCTGATGGTCAAAATCAACATCCTTTGAAATTAATTTTTCTAAGGCATTAATTAATAAATTTGTATGCCAACTTGTAACAACATCATTTAACTTATGCTTTTTAAAAATTGATTCTATCTCACTTCCTGGATCTGTAATAATTAAAACTTTACAATCAGATGCTAATAAATTTGGAAGTTTTGATGGTAATGAACCTTTAGATGTATTTTCTTTTTGTGGTACAATTTGTACATCACTTAAATTATAAAGTTCTTTTAAATTACTCTTATCAACCAAATCATAAAAATGAATTTGAGGATTTTTGTTTTGCTTTTTTAATTTTCTATAAAAAACTCCTTTAGAAAAAAAATAAAAATTCAAACTATTATTAGTTTTACTAGCTTGTATAAAAAACTCATATAATTTATTAGGATTTTGTTTTTCGCCTAAAGCGCCAGAATAAACAATATTAGTTTTTGTTTTATCAAAAATAGCAGCTAAATCATTCGTTATTTTACTATTTATATTTATAAAAGGATATTGTACGATTAATTTCTCTTCTTTTAAATTATATATATATTTTGCTTCAGATTTCATTTCGTTCGATAGAAAGATAAGCTTATCACAACTTTTAAAACATTTTTTCTCCACTTTATGGATAAAATATTTTAAACATTTATTAATAAAACCTTTCTTTTCTGATGAATAAACTTCTTGTAAATCATGTACAATACCAATTTTTTTAATTTGCCTTTTTATAAAAAGTAAATTAAAATAGAAAGCAAAACTTGGTGGAAATATTGGGATTATAATATCTATATTTTTTTTAAATTCTCTAATTTTCCTCAAAATAAAAAACCCAAAACTTAATTCTAAAATTAACCTTCTAACAAAAGTTTTATTTGTGAAAAATATATTTTTACCCCCTCTTATTATTTTAATATTTTCGAGATTAAGTTTGCTCGATTTTACTTTCCAATCTGGATAAAATGGGTGAAAACATAAAACGGTAACCTTATGTCCTTTTTTTGATAATTCTATTGCTAGATCTGTATTATATTTCCCAGTAGAAATTGGTTCTGGGAAAAAGAAAGGCGATATGATTAATATATTTTTACTTGTCAATTTTTCTTTCTCTTATTATTTTCGCAGGATTCCCTACACAAACTTTATTGGGTGCAATATCTTTATAAACACTACTTCTAGAACCTATAACAGATCCTTTTCCAATAATAACACCTGGCGCAACAAAAACATCAGTTGCTAACCAACACTCATCTTTAATTATATTCTTCTTTGCAAAAATAGGGAAATCAGATTGTAAATAATCATGAGATCCAGTACATATATAGCATTTTTGTGAAATAACTACGTTTTTACCAATTTCGATTTCACCTAATGAGTATAAAACAACATCATCACCAATCCAAGAATAATCTCCTATTGAAACTTTCCAAGGATATGTAATTTTAACTGAAGGTCTTATGATAACTTTTTTACCAATCTTGGCTCCAAATAAACGTAATAAAAAACGTCTGAAACCGTAAAGAAACTGTGGAGAATTCTTAAAAAAAATAGACTGAACAATCCACCATAGTTGAACAACAAATGCATTTCTGCCTCTAAAATTTCTAGGTAGTTTAAATATGCTTAATTCTTGCATTTATTTTAGGTGTAATATTTTTTCAACTTCAGAAACAAATTTTGATTCTGTAAAGTGTTTTATTGAATTATAATTGTTTAATATCTTTTGCTCATCAATTTCTATAGCCTGTTTCAATAGTGCATTTACAATTTCTTCATCAGAATTTTTATTAACGAAAAATAAATTTTCTTCATCTAGTATGTCATTTAATGATTGATGTTTGGTTGTAATGATTGTATTCCTGGTAACAATTGCTTCTAATATTGAAAGAGGCAATCCTTCAATTAAATAAGATGGAAAAACAAATGTATTTGCCCATAATAATAAGTCTTTTTTATCCTTATTCCTAACAACTCCTAAATACTCTAAATCTTTGTTTCTCTCAAAATACGACATTACTTTTTCCTGAATGTCACCGTCTATGTTACCTGCAAATCTTGCTTTAAAAATAATATTTTTTTCTTGTAACATATTTAATGCATCAAGTAAATAAAATATACCTTTTTCTGTCATTAAATTACCTATGTATACAATTCTTAAATCATTGTAATTTTTAAGATTATATTCAATATCACTTATAAATAAATCATCTTCTATGAAATTATTAATAATAAAAACATTCTCTTCTTTTAAACAAAATGTTAAATTTTTTTTTAGCGAATTAGAAAGAACAATACCATAATTAGCCATTGAAAGTATTCTTTTTATTATTATTTTTTTGATAAATGTTAGATTATCATACATCCCTTTTAATTGATTTCCATGAAGATGGATTACAATATTTTTATTAAAAAGTCTTCCTGTAAGAATAAGTAATGCATATTTCATGACACCAAAAAAACTTTGACCTATTGTTATATATATAGAATCATATTTGTAAGATTTAAAAAAATATAAATTTAACTTCAAAAAATAGAACATTTTATAAATATTAAATCCCCCAACAACTTCTTCAAATTTACTATAAGACATATTGATTATATCAACATCGTTTTGTTTTATTAAACCTTTATATAAAACTTCATTTGCAAGCGATAAACCTGTTATTGGTTTTGGAAAAGGCCCAACTAATAATATTTTTTTCATTTTAATTTGATGCTTTTATTATCAGAATTTAAATTTAGCTTTAGAAAAAAATTTAAAAAGAAAGCATAAATAAGAACTCCTGACTCTCTTTCTAAAATATTTTCTGACATCATATTTAAGCATAGAAAAACAAATAAATAAAACATTAAAACTTCATTACTAATTAATGATATTTTTAAAACATAAAATATATAACATATAAAAATAATAAAACCAAACAGACCAAGAGATATTAAATAACTTAAATATTGATTGTGTGTATTGTAATTTTCACTTTTAGTTTGAAGAAGTATTGCTAACTCATTTGAAAGTTTTTCATTTGCATCACCTGTTCCGACTCCTAATAAAGGGTTTTTCAAAAATAATTTAAATGCACTTTTATATAAAAAAACTCTTTTACCTATTGACGTCTCTGGATCATTTATAGTTGTAACTATATTGTTAAACTCATGGAAACTATTTTGATTCTTATACCTTGGCATGAAAATTACTCCTATTATTACTACCGCAGATAGAGCAACATAATAAACAAGCGTTAGTTTTTTAATTCTTATTTTTTTTAATTCTAAAACTACATGGATTAAAAAAACAATAAAAAGAGCTATTATTGCCATTCTTTTATTAAGAAATGCAAGAAGCAAAATTGCAAACAATATATTTATTAAAGTCAATAATTTTAAAATATATTTTTTTTGTTTTTTAATCAAGAAAAATGAAAAAATTAAACTAATTCCTACATTTAATGCTAGGTAAATAGAATGTATTTGATATTTTGGATAAATAGATTTGTCTATTAAAATATTATAATGTTGTATTACATAATCTAAAGATCTGTTTTCAAAAATTATGAAATATAAAAATGCACAGCTTGAAAAAATAAAAATTGAAAAGCAAAACACACCTAAAATGTAATTTAATCTATTGTTTACTTGCCATTTTAAAAGTTCCTTTGGCAATAAAGCAAAACATAAAGGATATAATAACAACGAAAATTCTGTTTCTAGAAATTTTATACCATAAGTAATATTTTTTGTATAAAACATACCCACTATCAAAAGAAAATAGGGTGTTGAAGCAAAAACAAAATAAAAAACATTCATTTTTTTTGTTTTTTTAAAACAGTAAAATGAAAAAAACACTAAAAAAACTATCGGTATAAATTTAAAATTACTTGGAAAAAGAATTATTCCTGCGTTAAGACAAAGTATTATAGTTAATATCAAATGGGATGGTTTATCTTCTTTCATCTTAAAAACTTCATTAGAATTTTAGGAAAAATAAAAAAAGAAAAGAATGGAATAATATAATAAACGAATCCATTGGTTAAATCTCCTCTTAACAAAAAAATTAAATGAATAGAAAAATAAAATGCACTAAGTTGTCTTAAAGAATCGTTAGATTTTAACCAATTTACAAATTTTAAACAAAGAAACGCCAAAAGTATAGCGTAAAGTATAACTCCAATAATTCCAAAATCTATATATGATTCTGCGACATAAGGTACAGCTAAATTATGAAACGACCTGCTTTTATCGTGGTGTTTTTGAATGTGCTCACCTATCATTTCTCCTGTAGTTACAGGTTTATCAACCCAAATAGCTCTTGGTATAAAAAATAACCCAGAAGGTAATAACTGACGCCCCTTGGTGTGCCCCTCTTTTTCTACATAATCAATAGTTGAAGCTGCCATTAAAAAAGCATCAAAATTTAAACTAGTAAACTGACTAGAGACGCTCTCTTTTACATTTTTATAAGAAACTATCTCTGTAAAGGACATGTCTGACAAATTCTTTTCGGAATGTGTAAACAAACTAGATAGTGGGAATAAAATTATTAAACTAAATAATAATAAAGACAATATTTTAAAATTTGTATTAATCCATTTTGGAATTAATACAAAAATTAAAGAGATATAAATAGGTCCTAATGCATTTCTTTTAGTTGTTAATGGATTATTATATAATAATAAAATGAGAAGCATTACTATAACTATTGAATAAATTATATAATAGTTTTGCTTTTTATATTTCCAATTATTTTTTAGATAATACACTCCAACTACCAGAGGTGCAAAAGGTAAATAGAATAAAAATTTAGCATTAAGTATAGAACTCATTTTGCTTGTTGTACTGACAATTGAGCTTAAATTAATTTTAGATGTTAAATAATCGTATTTTATAATAAAAACAAAAAGATTTAGGATAAAAAAAATAAATATAAATAAAGGAGTATATCTACTGTATTTGAGGTATTTTACTTTTTTGTAATATTTATTAAAAGTAAAATATACTGTAAAAAAAATTACATTAAAAATGATTATTAAAATATTAGTTTTTAAAATGAGTTCATTAGAATAAGTTAGTCCATTAAAAAAATGGTTACTCTTTCCATTAAAATATTCATCTAATTGCAGTATAGGAGCCATTATAAGAAACAAAAAAGAAAACACAATATAGGAGGCTATGAAAGGTGAAAAATCCTTTTCATTAAGTAAATAAAATGCTGTAAATAATAATAATACTCCAAAACTAAAAATAAACATTATTCTATGTTGAATAGGAGCTGTATTGCTAATTTGAAGAACTATAAAAACAATAAGAAGCATCAATAGTAAAAATAAACGTTTTTTCATTTTGATAATCTTTTTATTTAAAAATTCTTTAAAATTTTATAATTAAGCTTAAAAACTAAAAATAACATTACTAAATCCATAAATATAAAACTTATTGCTAATCCTGTTAACCCAGTTTTAGGTATTATAAAATATTGAACCACTAAAACCGTAATACCTAAGAAAGGATATATTGCTAATTCATTCATTCTATTAATAGAAATTGGCAACATACTAGCGGCATTCCATAAATTATGAATAACAGTGGCTAATAACATAAATGCTAAAAAATTTACGTTATAAGTAAAACCATTTTTAAACCATAAATCGAAAATAAAATCTCTTAAAAAGTAGACTCCTAAACCAGATATTACTGATATTAAAAAAATTAATAATAATAATTTCTTTAATTTTGTAAACGCTTGTGTTTTTAATTTTTTTGTTATTAAAATAGTAAATTCTTGCATTGTAGGTATATATAATATACTAATAAAAGATCTTAATGAATTTACTAGAGTTCTAATTGTATTAAAAACTACAACAGATGCGGAACCCAATACCATTCCGACTAGAAAGGTACTTCCTTGAATAAAAAAAGCAGTACCTAATTGAAAAAAACTAAGTTTTAAAGATACAGGTAACATTTTTATTGCACTACCCCATTTTAATGTATACCCAAATTTATAGAATCCAACTTTTTTCAATTGAATATTCATTATAAATATCATCGTAAAACGAATAACAGCCATTGTTATTGGAATAAAATATAAGGCAACATTAAAATTTAAAATAATTAAAGTTGCAAGAAAGTCCAAAAAGAGAGTTAAGGCTAAAAAGTATTCGTGCTTATGAAATAAATTAAGTGCTTTAAAATATCCAATAGTAATTAAAAAAATTAAAAAACTAAAAATATTTATCATAAATCCTAAAAGTATGAGAAATGATTCTTTGTTTGATAAAAATTTAAAGTTCAGCAATGCTGCAAAATCAATAAAATTAGATAATACTAAAAAAGTAAAAATTAGAAATAACCCGATAGCTGAAAGAAAACTTAATGCCGCTTTAAATAATTTTTCTTGACTAGAAAACTCCTTTAAATTTATTAATCTACAAAGTTCATTTGTTACAGTTAGCGTTAATCCTAAATCACTTAATAGTAAGTAATTTGGTATTGTAGTCAGAATTAACCATTCTCCATATTGTTCTAATCCTAAATTTAAAATAAAAGCAGGAATTAAGAATAATTGTGACAATAACATACAAAACCTTTGTAAAAAAGATGAAAAGTAGTTGTGAAAATGTTTTTTAGTAAGAGATTTAATCATCTTTTTTAAATTCATCTCTATGTTCAATAGCCATATTTTCAAATGTTTTTTGCCTAATTGTTTCCAAGTTATTTCTACTTAATTTGTAGGCATAATCGTCATCTTCGCTAATTTTTTTAAGAATATTTTTCAAATAATCATAATCATCAACTGTGAAGATACATTCTTTATCTGCTATAAGCTCAAGGCCAGCTGGACACATATTTGTTGTAACTACAGGCAATCCTTTAGACATAGCTTCGTTTATCACTAACCCCCAAACATCACCTCTAGTTGGTAAAACAAATATATCTGCAGCAAAATACCAATCATCTAATTCTTTTTTAGCTAAAAAATCTATAAAATGCACATTATTTGACTCTAGTTTTTCTTTAATTTTAATATACTCTTCTGTTGGCTTTCCTCCTATAATGTAGACACCCACGTCTTTATTTAACAACACACTCCCTCTAATTAAAGTATCAAAACCTTTAAGACTAATAAACCTTCCTACTCCTATAATTATTTTTTTATAAGGAATGCCAAGTTTAGACTTAAATTTATTTTTTTGTTCTTTTGTAAGTAATTTTTTTAAAACATCACTTTTATATAAACTTGTAAAACTGTACCTTACAATCTCATCTTTCTTAGCACCATAGTTCATTAAATATTTATCGCACTGATCTCCTGTACTGAAATAAGATTTCGCATTTGAAATTAACAATTTTTTGAAAAAAATATTTAATTTGGATTCGTTTTGTTTTAATAAACCACCATCTGTTTCAAAATAATATTCTTTATTTAAAATTTTAAATAATATAATTAATAAAGATTGTGTTCTTGTATTATAACAACATATTACAATTTTATCAAAATCTCCGAATAATGCTTTTTTAATAATTGAGAATGAAATTTTAAATTCATTAAAAAAATGATTAAAAAAAATCGCATTAAATGATAAAATATTTTTATCATTCCAATTAAATATAATCTCTTTATCTTTAGTTCTCTTTCCTTCAAAAAAAACTGTTAACTCACAATATTTAGCTAATTCTGAAAAAAAATTAACTCTATAAGGACTAGGAAGATTTGTAATAAATAAAACTTTCATAAACAATCTTTTATTAAATTTTCTCGAATTCTAGAATAGTTTATATTATAATAATGAATTTTGGTCAAGAAATAATTTAAAAACAGTAAACACTTTCAAGTTATGATCCTTTTCAGACAAAATAATATCATCTTCATTCAACTTCCAATCAATATTTAATTCTGTATCATTATAAATAACACCATCCTCAGCATCTGGATTGTAATAATTATCACATTTATAATTTACGGTAGTGTTATCTTCTAATGCAGCAAAACCATGTAAAAAACCTCTCGGAACAAAAAGCTGTTTATTTTCAAATTCCGATAATTCTATAGAAAAAGATTGCTTAAAGGTTTCTGAATTTGGCCTTACATCAACAATAACATCTAAAATTTTTCCTTTAGTTACTCTTACCAATTTTGCTTGTGAAAATTCACCTCTTTGCAAGTGCAAGCCTCTAATTACTCCATACTGTGAAACAGATTCGTTTTCTAAAACAAAATCTATATTTAAACCAGTATTTTTAATAAATTCCTCTTTATTATAATTTAACAGAAAGCTGCCTCTTTCGTCTTTATAAATTGTTGGTTCAATAACAAAACAACCTTTTAAAAATGTTTCTGTAACTTTCATTAAAATTTTATAAGATTTTTGCCATAACCACTTTTTAATAATGGCATTGCTAAATTTTTTAATTTTTGCTTCGAAATAAAACCACTTTTAAAAGCTTCTTCTTCAATAGAACCTACTTTTAAACCTTGTCTTTCTTCTATAACTTGTACAAAATTACTCGCCTGCAATAAAGAATCAAAAGTACCTGTATCCAACCATGCTGTGCCTCTATCTAAAATTCTTACAGATAAAGTTCCCTCTTTTAAATACGCTTTGTTAATATCTGTAATTTCAAGTTCACCTCTTTTACTTGGTGATAGTTTTTTGGCCTTTTCTATAACAGAATTATCATAAAAATAGATACCTGGAACAGCAAAATTTGATTTTGGCTTCGCTGGTTTTTCTTCAATAGAAATGGCATTTTGTTCTGCATCAAAAGTAACAACTCCATAACGTTCAGGGTCATTTACATGATATGCATACACAATACCACCTTTTGGATTGGTATTTTCTTGTAATAACTTTGATAAACCTGTTCCGTAAAAAATGTTATCGCCTAAAATAAGGGCAACAGCATCTTTACCAATAAAATTTTCTGCTATTAAAAAAGATTCAGCTAATCCATTTGGATTTTTTTGAATTGCGTATTGAAAACTACATCCTACTTGAGAACCATCTCCTAATAAATCTTTAAAAAGCGGAACATCTTTGGGTGTAGAGATAATTAATATTTCATTAATTCCTGCAGAAATCAAGGTAGATAAAGGATAGTAAATCATAGGTTTGTCATACACTGGCATCAGCTGCTTGCTTACTGCTAATGTAAGTGGATGCAATCTTGTACCTGAACCTCCTGCTAAAACAATTCCTTTCATATGTTTAGTTTTTTTAAATACCAATGAATTGTTTTTTCTATACCTGATTGGAAATTCTCATTTGCTTTCCAGCCTAATTCTCTTTCTATTTTAGATGCATCAATTGCGTATCTAAAATCGTGTCCTAATCGATCCTTTACAAAAGTAATTTGTTGTTTGTAAGAATTTTTCTTTGGATAAACTTTATCTAAAATTGCACAAATTGAATTTGCGATAAAAAGATTGGTATGCTCATTATTACCTCCAACATTATAGGTTTCTCCAGCTTTTCCTTTTTTAAAGGCTAATTCTATAGCATTACAATGATCTAAAACATACAACCAATCTCTAATATTTTTTCCATCTCCATAAATGGGAATATCTTCACCAGCAATTGCTTTTCCAATAATTGTTGGAATTAGTTTTTCTTGATGTTGTTTTGGTCCATAATTATTTGAACAATTTGTTGTTATCACATTCAATCCATAAGTATGAAAGTAACTTCTTACCAAAAAATCTGATGATGCTTTTGAAGCACTATAAGGACTATTTGGGGCATAAAGAGTTTCTTCTGTAAACAAACCTTCTTCTCCTAAAGTACCATAAACCTCATCTGTAGAAATATGATGAAATCTAGCATTCTTAAAAGCTTCTTTATAATTATTTGAACTATCTAACCAGTGTTTTTTTGCAACATCTAAAACTGTAAAAGTTCCATTAATATTCGTTTTTATAAAAGCATCAGGATTTTTAATAGAATTATCTACATGAGATTCTGCTGCAAAATGAATTACGCCATTAAATTGATGTTCTTTAAATAAATCTTCGACTAATTTTCTATTACAAATATCCCCTTTTACAAAATTATAATGCTCATTATTTTCTACTTCCTCCAAGTTTTGCAAATCTCCTGCATAGGTTAACAAGTCTAAATTCACAATATAGTGATCTGAATTATTCTTTAAAAAATAAGGAATAAAATTAGCTCCAATAAAACCTGCTCCTCCAGTTATAAGAATTTTTTGCATTCTTACTTTTTATAATTATTTAAATAACTATTTAATTTGGTAAGTAATAAAATAAAAACCATTAAAAACATTCCTAATAATGCAAGTTTAAAAGCATAACTTTTTGTAATTCCTTTTATCTCATAACCTACTGGTTGAAAATTAGAAATTACATTTATAACCTCATATTTGTTTGATTTCTCTTCTGCTATTCTTTTTAAATCACCATTTATTTGTCTATTTGTTTCAAATAATTCTAACTCTTTTGTAGTTCTTTTTTCTCCCCCTAAATCTATACTAGTACCTGTGGTTTGCTTTTTTGCTTCTTCAAGCATTACATTCATATAAACTCTTCGTAAAGAATCTATTTGAGTTAAATTTTCTCTGTATAAGGAGTCTGTTCTATTTAAGTTTTCGTTTGTTAATTCTTTTAATCTATTAAAGTATTTATTGTTTATAATCGAGCTTATAATTACATCATCTAACTTTCTAAAAACATCATTTTTTTCAGCTATAACTTCTATTTTGTGAACTTTGTAATCTAAGTTTGTAAAAGATGCTTTAAATTTTTCAAATTTGTAGCTTTTTACAGTTAACGTATCAACTTCTAAAATAAAATCATTGTACGAGTTTATAATATCATTTTCATTAACAATTGGCTCTATTTCAAAACTCTTTAAAGATGCTGCAGTTTCCTTATCGATATTAAAAGTTTTCTCTAAACCTACTGTATCTTTTTGTTTTACAAGGTCGTTATAATACTGAATATTATTATACAACTGCATAGCACTTTTAAAGTTAGGTTCTACTAACATTTTAGAACCAAATTTTGTAGCATTAGATTTTTCTATGAAAAAACCGGCTACAAGTCCAATAATTCCTGCAACAGCAATTTTTATAAAGTTATTTTTAAGAAAAATTAAAATTGTGATGATAAAATCAAAAATACCCTTAAAAATACTTCCTATAAATTTAAAAAAATTAGAAAAGCCTCTTCCTATAATTACAAATAACGAACCTAAATCTATTTCTTCTTCGTTATTATTTTTTTGTTGATTTGTTGACATTGTTTTGTTTGGTTATAAATCAGTTAAAAAAACTGCTAAAAAATTTGTTCTAATATTTTTTGTGTTATTGCATAAGTAGGTGTTACACCTGTCATCCCTAAACCTCCTGATGCTAATGTTGCTCCAGTTTCTAGAGGATTATCAGAAGCGTAATAAGCATATCTTACCTTTACGTCTTCAGATATATTTCCTCTAATTTTTGAAGCAGATTGTATTGCTTTTTGATAATGTGCACCTTCCATTTCTAGCCCAATTACATTCCAAGTAGAATCATGAAAGAATTTCAACAAATCTTTATTTTGTAATGATGTTCCTAAAACAGAAATCATAGAACCATCAAAAGATCTTACACCAAAACCTTCCAAATCTTCTTTCTTAAGTTCATTTTTAAACGGATAATTGTCTGCTGTTCCTTCAAAAATATGTGCAGTAGGAATCATAATATCTCCTTTTCCACCTTCTAAAATACCAGCTTTACCCATAATGGAAACCGATTTCACATCTAAATGAACTTTCTCATTATCAGCTTCATAAGGTTTTAATAATTCATCCATAGTTTCAAAAGCTTGCTCGCCAAAAGCGTAATCCATGACTATAATTACTGCATTTTCTTTGATAGAGTTTACTTTTTGAAACGGAGAAACATCGTAGTTTATTTTATCAGTATCAATTATTTGTACATTTATATTGGTACCTGATGTATCTTTTACATAAATAAGTCCGTTTTCTGATGCGTAATCTTTTACCTTTTTCTGTAAATCTTTGCTATTAACATTACTTAAAAGTCTGTACAACTCAAAACCTTTTGAATTTTCTGCTTCTTCAGGCAAAGCACCTTTTGCATAAATTGAGTTTAAAACACTATGCATATTTGCACTTATAATATGAATTGGTCTTTTTAAAAGATTGTATTCTTTTAAAATGTGTTTTATATCATTTGCCCAAATTTCACCATAAATATGATGTCCAATTTCTTCAATTAAAAGCGAACTAAAAGTTACTGTTCGTTTTTCATTGGTATACACCTCTTTAATAGCTAGTTTCCCTAACCAATAAATTAAATCGAAAAATTTATGCGGATTTTCTTCAGTAGCAAATACTTTATAAATATGAGAAACCTCATCAAAAGTTCTTCCAAGAATATTGCCCAAATGCACAATTAAAACTTCTCTTTCTTTGTCGTTAATTTTCTTTTGATGCAAAACAATATCTTCTAAATGAAGCCATTCCCTTATAAAAGATTCGCCTTCATTTAAAGAAACACGTTCTTGAATTTTATGAGATTCTATAAATAAAAAAGTAAGATGCGTTAAAATATCATAGATTTCAGATCTTCCTCTGGTAATCTCAATATTCATTTGATCTTTGTCTATTCTATAACAATTTCGTCTTCTTTTTGGTGGAATAATAGGCTCAAAATGAGAGTTCTTATACCCTTCATCTGCAGTTAAATTTATAAATTGGCATTGCTCAATACCTTCAGGAAGTCTTTCTATAACATAAACTAACCCATCTAATTCTATTTTTTCTTCTGCAATAGATCCATAAATTTCTGGACGTAAAAGCAACAAAGATTTACGCAAAGTTTCACCAGAAACTCCCATAGGTTTATAAAAACCTCTACTAAATAAATGGCGCATAGAAATATATAATTTTTCTATGGCATTTGTAGATTCTTGCGCTCTTGTTCTATCGATATTTTTTGTGTGTAGCATTTTTATTTTTGAAGTGCAAATATAAAATTATTTCGCTGATAATATTTGATTATAGGAATCTAGATTTTTCATCAATTCCATAGCTTTAGAAATGGTTGCATCATTTTTTAAATGATGTTTGTAAACTCCTTCTTCATAATAATAATTTTTAAGAATTTGGTCTTCCAGAAGTTCATTAATAATATCTTTATTTTTAGAAATTTCTCCAATTTTATTTTCAAATAATATTTCTCTAATTTTTTCGTATTCTTTACTTATATTATTCTTTTCTGTGGATAAATAAGCTTTTTTGAACAAACTTTCTTGTTGCGTTACAAAAGTAGTATCGCTTTCTAAAAACTTTGTAAAATCTTTAAAATCGGAATCTTTAATCTGAAAATTTTCTGCAGAAGCTATTTCTTTATTTTTCGATACATAATCAATTGCAAAATTAAAAATTGCTTTAGAACTTATAAGGTTTTCTGTAGCAACTGTTTTTTCTGATGTTTCAATTTGCACATCTGGTAAAACGCCTCCTCCATCAAAAACGGTTCGTCCATTAGCTGTTTTAAATTCATTAATTCCATGATCAGAAAACTTAGGAACTTCACCCGTTTTTAAATTTCGATTGGTGTAATCTAACTCTTGAATACATCTTCCACTTGGTGTATAATATTTAGAAATCGTCAATTTTAATTGTGTTCCATAAGTCAATTCTTTTTGACGTTGAACTAATCCTTTTCCAAAAGAACGTTCTCCCATAATTACAGCTCTATCATAATCTTGCAAAGAACCACTAACAATTTCAGATGCTGATGCAGAACTTCCATTTATTAAAACCACAATTGGCATTTCTAAATCTAAAGGGTCGTTGGATGTTTTATAAGTATTACTCCATTTTTTAATTTTAGCTTTTGTAGTCACTACCACTTTTCCTTTTGGAATAAAAAAGTTAGCAATATTGATAGATTCCATTAAAGATCCTCCAGGATTTGAGCGCAAATCGAAAACTAGTTTTTTCATTCCTTGCTTTTTCAAATCTTTAAAAGCTTTTTTCACTTCAGATGACGCTTTGTTATTAAAACGAGTTAGCGTTATGTAACCAGTTTCTTCATCAATCATATTATAAAAAGGAACAGGATTTATTTCTACTTTTTCTCTTTTTAGTTCCTTTTTTAAAATTTCTCCTTGACGTTTAATTTCTATGGAAACTTTTGTGTTTGGTGTCCCTTTTAAAAACATAGAAAGTTGCTCTCTTTCCATATTATTAAGAGATTGTCCGTTTATAGAAACTATAACATCACCTGCTTTTAAATTAGCTTTATCAGCAGAAAAACCTTTATAAATTTCACTTATTTCGATACCTTCTTGTGTATAAAAAACAGAAACTCCTATACCAGCATATTCTCCTTCTCTTCTAATTCTTGCATCTTCTACATCTTGTTCGTTGTAAAAATTAGTATAAGGATCTAAATCTTTTAAGGTATTTTTTATGGCTAAATCAGTTAATTCAGCTGGGTTTATTTCATCAACATAATACATGTTCAACTCCTTGAATAAAGAATTGTAAATTTCTATTTGTTTGGCAACTTCAAAAAATTTCGACTTAAATGAAAATGATAAAAAAATCGTTCCCACTAAAAGAACAATAATTATTTTTTTTGATGATGTATATTTTTTCATGTTTTTTTTTATAATATTACCTATAAATAGAAACTCATTTTTTGAATATTTCATTTCAATTAAACCAAAAATCGTAAAAGTTTTAACTGTTTACTGCAACTGAAAACTGATTACTCTTTTTTTGTTTCATCAACAAATAACTTCAATAATTTTTCCATTTTTGCATGCAAATCTTCGTAATTCCATTTATCTCTGCCAAGATACGAAATCATAAAAACATAAGGTTGGTCTAAATTATCATACACAATTGCCTTTTGCAAACGATACGTTTCACGCATTAACCTTTTTAATCGGTTTCTATCAGGTGCTTTTTTAAAATTTCTTTTTGGCACAGACACACCAACTTGCGCAAGAAAATCTGATGTATGTGCAGTTTTTAAATACATCATTCTTAAAGGATAAGCTTTTACAGAATTGCCCTCTTTATAAAGCTTTTCTATTAACTTTCTACTTTTTAATCGTTCCTGTTTTCCGAGAGTAAATTTCATTGCTACAAACTTAAATGAAAACTACAACTTTTTGGTGATTTAATGAAATGAACTTTAAAAATTGCTTATTTTTATTCCATCAAATTAAAAATCCTTTATTCATAATTAATCATTAAAATTAAACAATTATTAATATTTTTGTTAAATAATAAACATTACACATCAGTTTTAAATATACATTTTATGAAACCAGATTTATTCCAAGCTCCAGATTATTATAACATTGATGATTTATTAACGGAAGAACACAAATTAATTCGTGATTCTGCAAGAGAATGGGTAAAACGTGATGTTTCTCCTATTATTGAAGAATATGCTCAAAAAGCGGAATTCCCAAAACAAATTATTAGTGGTTTGGCAGAAATTGGTGCTTTTGGACCTTACATTCCAGAAGAATATGGAGGTGCAGGATTAGATCAGATTTCTTATGGTTTAATTATGCAAGAAATAGAACGTGGAGATTCTGGAGTTCGTTCTACAGCTTCTGTGCAATCTTCTTTGGTGATGTATCCTATTTTTACTTACGGAACTGAGGAACAACGTAAAAAATATTTACCAAAATTAGCTTCTGGTGAATGGATGGGTTCTTTTGGATTGACAGAACCAAATCATGGCTCAAATCCTGGAGGAATGGAAACAAATTTTAAAGATAATGGGGATCATTATTTATTAAATGGTGCAAAAATGTGGATTTCAAATGCACCTTTTTGTAATGTTGCAGTTGTTTGGGCAAAAAACGAAGAAGGTAGAATTCATGGTTTATTAGTAGAACGTGGAATGGAAGGTTTTTCTACGCCAGAAACTCATAATAAATGGTCTTTGAGAGCTTCGTCTACTGGAGAATTAATTTTTGATAATGTAAAAGTGCCGAAAGAAAATTTATTACCAAATAAATCTGGACTTGGAGCGCCTTTAGGTTGTTTAGATTCTGCAAGATATGGAATTGCTTGGGGCGCAATTGGTGCTGCAATGGATTGTTATGATACTGCTTTACGCTATTCAAAAGAACGTGAACAATTTGGTAAACCTATTGGACAGTTTCAATTACAACAGAAAAAATTAGCTGAAATGATTACTGAAATCACAAAAGCTCAATTATTAGCTTGGAGATTGGGAACTCTAAAAAACGAAGGAAAAGCTACAACTGCTCAAATTTCGATGGCAAAACGTAATAATGTAGATATGGCTTTAAAAATTGCCAGAGATGCAAGACAAATGTTAGGTGGAATGGGTATTACAGGCGAATATTCAATTATGAGACACATGATGAATTTAGAAAGTGTAGTAACTTATGAAGGAACTCATGATATTCATTTACTAATTACTGGAATGGATATTACTGGATTGAATGCTTTTAAATAATAGTTAAATCATGAACGAAATTGTGAGACTTCAAAGGTTTTTGATACTGAAACAAATTCAACACCAAACCTTTAAAGTATTTATTTCGTATATATAATTGAACTTATATATTAAAAAAATATTATTTCTTACACCTAAATTTCAAAAAATTAAACAAAAAAAAGTAAGCTATTTTCTTGGAATATTATTTTTATTGATGAGTTTTGGTTGCGAAAATAACAGCGATCAAATTGTAATTATTGATGATATTCCTATCATTAATCAGCAAAAAGAATTTAAAATTCTTTCTTTAGGAGATAGCTATACAATTGGAGAAAGTGTTTGTTTTACTTGCAGGTTTCCTGAACAGTTAAAAGATAGTTTGTCAATCAACTTTAAAAAAGATACTACTTTTAGTTTGCAGATGATTGCAAGAACTGGTTGGACAACCACCAACTTAATAAATACCATTGAGCAAGAAAATATTACTGATGACTTTGATTTGGTAACTCTATTAATTGGTGTGAATAACCAATTTCAAAAAAGAGAGTTTTCTATTTATGAAAAAGAGTTTCCTGAGTTAATAGCAACATCTATCAAAGCTGCAAATGATAAAAAAAAGAATTTAATTGTAGTTTCAATTCCAGATTATGCCTTTACGCCTTTTGGAAGAGGAAGTGCATCCATATCAACAGAAATTGATAAATACAATGATTTTGCCAAAAATTATTGTGAACAAAATGGAATTACTTTTGTAAATATTACTGATATAACTCGCGAAGGTTTATCAAATACTGGTTTAGTAGCTTCAGATGGTTTACATCCATCTACATTAGCGTACACAAAATTTGTAGAGAGAATTTTACCTTTTGCAATAGAAAAACTAAAAGATTAATTAAGTTTTAATTTCTTGGAACGTTACTAAAACTCCCATTACTAAATGCTTTTGAAGAACCTAAGTTTTCATTTCTACCAATAAAGCTAAAAGTTCCAGAAACAGTATTATTAGTGAAATTTATCTCTGAAAATTGAATATTTCCTCTGCTTACAGTTGCGTTTAAAGTGGTCCAAATATCAATACTTGCTGAATCTTCTATACTATAACTCGCAACATTTTCATCTCCTTCTAAACTAAAACTAGCGTTACTAAAATCATCCACCTTTAAAATTAAGGTTTCGTTTGTTTCGGTTTTTATAGCTGTAATTGTTATTTCTTGATTGGTTACTGTGAAGCTTACATCATTTGTTAAAAAAACTTCTCCATCAATTACAACTTCAAAATCGCCTTCGATATTTTGTTTAACAGGAAAAACAATACCATTTTCTTGACAAGAAGTAATGCTAGCAAAAAATGCTACAATTAATAAAAAATAAGCTAAAGACTTCATAGATTAAATAAACAACAAAAATATATATTTATTGTCTTATTTATAGACGAAATAGGATAAATTAACTAGAGTTGAGTAAATACTTTAAAGATTAGAAAACCCAATAAAATTATGACGCCGATTTTAATAAAATATTTGGACATCTTTTACAATTAATCCCTTTCTTTTTATATTTATTACAGCATTTACTTTTTGGAGTAATACAATTCGAAGAACAAACAGTATCGCAAATAGCTGTATTTGAAAATGAAATAGTAGGTTTTTGTGAAGTATAAAAAACAATCATTCTAAAAAATTATAATACTGCAAATATAATTGTTTATTTAGAATAAATAAAAATAACTTATTTAAAATATTCATAAAATTAAAATGAGGTTATCTCAAAATAAAATAACCTCATTCGCTGTATAAATTATTTTTTAACGCCTAATTTTTTAAGTATCACTTCTAACAAACACCACTTAGTAAGCGCAGATTGTATTAAATTTAAACCAATAAAAACGCCTAACCATAACCAATTGATACTTACATAATAGGTTAATAAAACAGTTAACAAAACCATGAAACCAACAATAATTCTAAAATATTTATTTAGCATAATCTTTCTATTTTTTTAATTTATATAAATTTTTCTATAGGAACAACAACCGCTTTTATTGGATTATTGGTTTCTAAATTTTGATTAAACTCTTGTATCAAACTGAATAAATCTTCTATATTTTTATCTTCTGTAAAAGAAAAAAACAGGATAGATTCATTACTTGATTTTTGTCCTGAAAACCAACTTGATGCAACTAAAACTGATGCCGTATTTTTATGTCCATCAATGTCAGATTCACTAAAGTTTTCAATATTTGCCTTTTTAAAGAGTTTTATAATTTCTTGATGAAACTCTTCTACTGCTGTTACAATCACTAACTTCATATGGTAAGTTTTTATTTATAATTCTTTTTTTCAATCATATAATACACTAAAGGCACAACCAATAATGTTAACACTGTAGAAACAATAGTTCCACCCATTAATGAAATTGCCAAACCTTGAAAAATTGGGTCAAATAAGATAACAAATGCTCCAATTACCACTGTACCAGCAGTTAATAAAATTGGCGTTGTTCTTACAGCTCCAGCTTCAATTGCAGCTTGTTTTAAAGGCACTCCTTCTTCTAATCTTAAGTTGATAAAATCAATCAATAAAACCGAGTTTCTTACCATAATTCCTGCCAAAGCAATCATACCAATAAAAGAGGTTGCTGTAAAAAATGCGCCCATAATCCAATGTCCTAAAACAATTCCTATTAATGATAATGGAATGGCAACCATCATTACAATTGGTGCTTTAAAGTTTTGAAACCATCCAACAATTAAAATATAAATTAAGATAATGGCTCCTAAAAAGGCGATTCCTAAATCTCTAAATACTTCTAAAGTAATTTGCCATTCTCCATCCCATTTCACAGTATAATCGTCTTCAAAATCTGGCTGACCTAAATACATTTCGTTTAATTTATAACCTTCAGGAAGCTTAATTGTATTCAATTTTTCTTCCATTCCTAAAATAGCATATGCAGGACTTTCTAATTCTCCAGCCATATCTGCCAAAACATACACTACACGTTTTTGGTTTTTACGATAAATACTTTTTGCAGCAATTGTTTCTTTAACTTCAACCAAATCTGCAATTGGCACCATATTTCCTTGTTTCGATTTTACTTTTAATTGAGAAATATCTGAAATGGTTGATTTTTCTTTTTCATCCAAAGACAAAACCAATCCAATTTGATTTACTGCATTTTCATCATATAAAGTTGTTATAGAACTGTTAGACAAAGCCATATTCATGGTGTATGCAATTTGTTGAGGTGCAACTCCATACAACATTGCTTTTTCTTTGTTTATTTCAAATTGATATTCAGTTTGATCAGCTTCAACCATCCAATCAACATCAACTACATCATCTGTATTTTTTAAGATATTTTGAACGCTGTTTGCTATTTTAATTTGCTGTTCATAATCTGGTCCATAAACCTCTGCAACAATTGTTGATAAAACTGGTGGTCCAGGAGGAACTTCTACCAACTTTACATTTGCATTGTATTTCTTTGCTATTTTCTGAATTTCTGGTCTTAATAATTTAGCAATTCCATGACTTTGAATTTCACGTTCGCCTTTATCAACCAAATTCACTTGAATATCAGCCATATTAGATCCACCACGTAAATCGTAATGACGCACCAAACCATTAAAAGTGATTGGAGCAGAAGTACCAATATAATTTTGATAATTAATCACTTCTGGTCTTGACGCTAAATATTGAGCAATTTCTTGAGTTACAACTCCTGTTCTTTCTAGCGTTGTTCCTTCTGGCATATCAATTACAACCTGAAACTCGTTTTTATTATCAAAAGGTAACATTTTTACAGCAACAGAATTGGTGAAAAACAACACCATTGTTGCCATTAATACAACAAATGTACCTCCTAAAAACAACCATCTTTTAGTTTTATTTTCTAATAAAGGTCTTTCTAATTTATTATAAACTTTGTAAATAAAAGTTTCTTCTAAAGGCTTTTCTTGTTTTTCAACAGCTCCTTTTTTATCTTTCTCTTTTAAGAAAATATACCCTAAATAAGGTGTAATTGTTAAGGCTACAAATAATGATAAAATCATTGCAATAGATGCTCCAATTGGCATTGGTGCCATATAAGGTCCCATTAAACCAGATACAAAAGCCATTGGTAAAACAGAAGCAATTACTGTAAATGTTGCCAAAATTGTTGGGTTCCCAACTTCGTTAATGGCATATAAAGCTGCTTGTTTAAAAGGCAAGCGTTTCATTTTAAAATGCCTGTGCATATTTTCTGCAATAATTATGGAATCATCAACCACAATCCCAGTTACAAAAACCAATGCAAAAAGCGTAATTCTGTTTAATGTGTAATCTAACATGTAATAACTTAACAATGTTAAAGCAAACGTGATTGGCACAGATAAAAAGACGACCAAACCACCTCTCCAACCCATGGCTAACATTACCACCAAAGTAACTGCAAAGATAGATCCAATAAGGTGCCACAACAATTCTGACACTTTATGAGAAGCTGTTTCTCCATAATTTCTGGTAACTTCTACGTGAACATCATCCGGAATTAAAGTAGTACGTAAATGTGCTACTTTATCTAAAATTAATTCTGAAATTTTCATTGCATCTGCACCTTTTCTTTTTGCAACAGAAATAGTTACTGCAGGATATTCAGATTTATAAGTTTCAGATTTCTCACTCGCTTGTCCAAAACCTAAAGACACATAATTTTGTGGAATTTCTGGCCCATCAACAATAGTTGCAATTTGTTTTAAATAAATAGGTCTGTTCTCTTGTACACCAACCACCAAATTCTCAACATCAGTTGAAGAAGCTAAAAATTTACCCGTTTTTACTAAAAATTCAGTATCGTTTTTATCAAAACTTCCAGAGCTTAGTTGTGTATTATTTGCTTTTATCATTTCTGAAACCGACAAGAAATCTAAACCACTAGCAGCTAATTTATCTTTATCTAAAACAACTCTTAATTGGCGATTTCTTCCACCAATTTTATGCGTAATAGAAACATCATTTATCTTCTTAATCTCAGTTTCTAATTCTTGCCCCATTTGGCTTAATTGATAATCACTGTAGTTTTCACTCCACAATGTTAATCCTAACATTGGCACATCATCAATTGCACGTGTTTTTACCAAAGGAAAAGTAACACCTTGTGGCATTTGATCCATGTGTTTATTAATCTCATTGTATAATTTCACAAAAGAACGCTCAATATCTTCGCCCACGTAAAACTGCACAATTACCATTGCTTTTTCGTTCATAGCAGTAGCATACACATACTCAACACCTTTAATATTAGAAATTAATTTCTCTAAAGGTTTTACAACTCTCGTTTCTACTTCTGTAGGACTTGCTCCTGGATAACCCACAAAAATATCTGCCATTGGTACATCAATCTGTGGCTCTTCTTCTCTCGGAATCAAAAACGAAGCATACACACCAACAACCATAAAAACGATCATCAATAATACTGTAAGTTTCGATCCAATAAAGACTTTTGCAATTTTACCAGCTAAACCTTCTTTCATATTTTCTTATATTTTGGGCGTTTTAACAGGCTATCCGTTTCAATCTTTTTTCTTGTGCTGAATTAATTTCAGCATCTTTCTACTTAAGCTTTCTGCTCTTTTAAAAGAGATACTGAAACCAGTTCAGTAAAAAAAAGGATTTCCACTACTATCCTTAACGCGAATTTTTTTACTACTATTTAATTGTTATTTATACCTATAAGGTTTTAAAAACTTGCAGGTTTATTTACAACTGCATACTGAAAACCTGCCTACTGAAGACTAATTTTTGCTCCATTGAATAATTTTCCTTCAGCAGAAACGATGTAAGATTCATCAACATTTAAACCAGATAAAACCTCAACTTCATTTCCATACGTTTTTCCTAAACGCAACCAACGTAATAATGCAGTTTTACTCTCGCTTACAGTATAAATTCCAGTTAATTGTCCTTTTTTAACAATGGCGTCCATAGGTATTAAAACCATTTCTGACGTTGCTTTTCTTTCAACAGGAAACTGAATCGTTGAAAACATGCCAGATAAAATATTTGCGGGAGTTTTTTCCAATTTTATTTTTACTAAATATTGGCCACCCGTATTTTTAGCAGAAGTACTAATTTCTGTAACTTTACCTTGTAAGGTTTTGTTGATAGATTTCACTAAAACAGTTACCTCAGTTTCTTTTTGTATGTGTGCAATTTCAGATTCAGGAACCATAGCAAGCACTTCAAAATTAGTAGGATTTTCGATACTAATTAAAGTCATTCCTGGATTTGCCATATCACCTTTTTTTATGTTTTTACTGGTAACTATTCCACTAAAAGGAGCTGTAATATTACTATACTTAAACTGTGCATCAATTTCATTTTTCTGCTGATTTGCAACTTCTAAACCTGCTTTTGCCATTTGATAATTTGCAGTCATATCATCCATTTCTTTTTGCGTAACACTGTTACTCTCAAGCAAATTTTTAAAACGATTGTAATTTTTTTCTGCATTTATAAAAGCTGTTTTAGCCTGAGTGATTCCTGCATTTACTTGCGCTTTTTTTGCTTGTAAATCTGAATTATTAATAGATACCAATAATTGATTTTCGCTCACTTTATCACCTACATTTACATGAACATTTTTTACAAAACCCATAATTCTAGTGCTTAATTCTGCACTTTTAGAAGCTTGTATTTTTCCACTGACAGACAAAAACGGATTGTTATTATTTACTCCAACTTTACTGACTTTTACATTAATTGCTGGTGTTGTATTAACTACTGCTTTTTTTTCATCACTTCCACAACTAACTATCATTATTGATAATGTGAAGAATGCTATGATATGTATGTATTTTTTCATTTGAATTTGTTTTATTTTTTCTAAAAACTCCGACTGCTTATTGCAACCTTTTTCTATTCTTTGGTTAAAAAATTTAAATACGTTTGTGTAAAATTATATTGATACATAGTTTGATAATATTCCAATTGCTTTTGAGCAAATTGAGTTTCTGCAACTAACAAATCTGATGTTTTTTCTAAACCTTCTTTAAATCTATTTTTTCTAATTCGTAAAGATTCCTCTGATTGTTCTACTGCCAATTTTGTTAGTTCTAAGCTGTTTTTAGCATCTACTAATTGGCGTTTTACTTTATTCAATTCTAAATTATTTTTAGAAACATATTGATTGTATTCTAACTTCGATTTTTCGAATTCTGCTTTACTTTTTTGTGCTTTTCCAAAACGTTTTGATCCTTGAAAAATATCCCAGCTTAATTGTGCTCCAATTACATAACCACTTGCATCACCTTGAAAAATTTTATTGTCATACATTTCATAACTTCCAAAGGCATTTAGACGTGGCAAAAAGGCCATTTTATCTGCTTTATTCACTGCCTCAAAACCCTTTAATGCTAATTGCATCGCTCTTATATCTGCTCTATTTTCAGAGATGAGTTTGTCATCAACATTAAAATCAAAAACAGTTAAAGTTTCTGTAGGTTTGTAAATAACATCATTTTTATCATTCATTAAAAAAGACAAATAATTGGACGCATTTTGCACATTACTTTTTGCAGTTTGTAACTGATTTTTAACTTCTGTAACTCGGATTTCTACATTTAAAAGATCTGCTCTTTGTAAAACTCCTTGCTTAAAACTATTATCTGCCATAGTTTTATTTGCATTTGATGTTTCTAAAGCTTTCTCTAAAACCAAAACTCCTTGATATGCTAATTGTAATTGCATGTATGCTTTTTCAACTTCGAACACCAAAAAATCTTGTGTTCTTTCTGTTTGTAAAAACATGGCTTCCATTTTAGATTTTGCTGCTTTTCGTTGATAAAAGCCATCTAAATTAATAAGGGGTTGCTCAACCTTAATTATAGTTGCAAAATTCTGAGTGGTGTTTGGATTATTTAACAATGCTGGATTAAAATCTGCTGCTGTTAATATGCCTTGGTTTAATTTAGAACCAAAAGCCATTAAAGGATTTGTAGTTGAAATACCTGTATGACTTGCAGTAATATTTGGCAGAAAAACAGCATTTGTTTGTTTATAATCTGCTTTTGAAGCATTAAATTCTTCTTCATAAATTTTAATTGCTGTATTGTTTTCTGAAACTTTAGCAAGGACTTCTGCCTTTGAAATTGGCATTATTTCTTGTGCATTCAGTTTAACACCCAACAACACTAAAAAAAGCATAAAAATATAGGACTTCTTCATTAATTATCTATTTATAGTACAAAAATAGCTCGAAGAAATATTCCTATAAGTAACAAAGGTTACCAAACAAAAAAAGGCATTTATAATTTCTTATAAATGCCTTCTAATCTAAAAATTATTTAGATGCTATTTAAAATCGTTCACATCATCACTTAAATCATAGACAGGAACACTATCAATTAATTTTGAAATGATACTGCTACCAGCTGCACTTCTATAGCCACCTGCACAATGCACCACAATTGGTTTATTTGTTGGTATTTCTTCTTCAGAATTTCTTAGTTCATTTAAAGGAATTGAAATTGCGTTTTCAAAAAATTTACCTTCAGCAACTTCACTTTTATTTCTGATATCAATAATTGTATACTCTGTTGGGTTATTTTTAAAATTTTGAAGATCTAAAGACTCGAACGTTTTAAAAGTATCTGCACCCAAAGTAATTACAGATTTTATCTGTTTTTCATATCCAATTTTAGCAATTCTACTTAAAACGGTTTCTTTATCTGTTATAGAATCAATTACTAAATGAAAATCTTCTTTAGGTTTTACAATAGCTCCCAACCAAGTTTCTAATTTATCTGCATCTGTTTCTGCAATAATATTGATGCTTCCTTCTAAATGATTCTTTTTATAGTTTGATGCACTTCTTACATCAATAATTAAATGAGCATCTTTTTTAAAATCTGTGATTCCAAAATTTAAAGGAATATTGCTAAATGCATTTTCAAAATTAGTTGCGCCTTCTTTATTAATATCAACATTAAAACCAAAATAAGAAGGTATAAAAGGTTGATCTTCTAAAATGGTTTTTACAAATTCAGTTTCTGTTAAATCTTGAAATGCCCAATTTTCCTTTCGCTCTTTTCCTAATGTACTTGAAGCAGCATCGCTCATATTTTTACCACATAAAGAACCTGCTCCATGTGCTGGATAAACAATTGTTTCATCTGGCAAATGCGTAAATTTATTTTTTATGGTGTGGTACATACTTTTTGCCAAATCTTCTCTTTTGGCTTTCATATTACCCGCTTTTTCTCTTAAATCTGGCCTACCAACATCGCCAATAAATAAAGTATCACCAGAAAACATTGCATAATCATCAGCAACATCCTTTGCAATAATAGTAATACTATCTGGAGAATGCCCAGGAGAATTTATGGCAGAAAAAGTACTATTGCCTATTTTAATAGCATCTCCTTCATCAAAAGTTTGATGAGGATAATTAGCATCCACTAATTTACTTGCATAAATTTTTGCGCCAGTTTCTTTATGAATTTGCAAATGACTGCTCACAAAATCTGCATGCGGATGTGTTTCAAAAACAGCAATTACTTTTGCATTATGTTTTTCTGCTAACTCATAATAAGGTTTTGGATCTCTTGACGGATCTACAATTGCCATTTCATGATTACTGATAATTGCGTAAGAGTAATGTGCTAGTGGTTTATCTTGAAGTTGTATAATGTCCATAATTTTTTTAATTTTTATTTTTTTAACCTTATAAATAATTCCATTCCTTGCCTGTTATGATAAGAGTTGTAACAAGATTCCATTTTCACATCATTAAAATAAGGAGAAAAATAGGTTAAATATTCTTCTTTATTTCCACCAAAAGGTGGATGATCTTCGTTGAGTTTTGCCTCAAAAAGCAACCCAACTAATTTGCCTTTTTCCTTTAAAATTGAGTGCATTTTTGCTGCATATTTTGCTCTTAATTCAGGATTAATTGCACAAAAAAAAGTTTGTTCAATCACCAAATCGAACGATTCTTCTAAATCGAAAAAGTTAGCGTGTATTAATTGTGATGCTGGAAAACTTGGAACTCTTTTTTTAATATTGGCTAAAGCAATTTTAGAAACATCTACTACAAAAACATTTTTAAAACCGTTATTGTATAAATATTCTGCTTCGTGAGAATTGCCTCCTCCAGGAATTAATATTTTTAAATTTTTGTTTTCTAGTTGATCAAAATAGGCTTTTAAAGGTGGAGAAACTTCGCCTAAATCCCAACCTGTTTTGTTGTTTTTATATTTATCATTCCAAAAATCTGCTGATAAATCCATATATTAGTTTTATTATTTTCTTCACAAAAACACCTGCTTTTAAAAAAACAGGTGCTTTCCCCAATTAACTATTAAAACTAACTAAAACTTTTAATAATCGTAATTAAATCATTTTTTTGTACAGCACCAGATTGTTTCCAAACTTGTTTACCTGCTTTGTATAATATGAATGTTGGTACACCTCTCACTTGATATTTTGCAGCTAAAGATTGGTTTTTATCAACATCAATTTTAATGATTGATATTTTATCACCCAAAACATCTTTTACTTCTTTTAATATTGGACTCATTGTTTTACAAGGGCCACACCATTCAGCAAAAAAGTCTACTAAAACAGGATTCTCTTGATTTATTATTTCTGAAAATTTGCTCATAATTTAAATTCATTTATTTTGAAAGCTTACCAGTTGCACAACTTACAAATGATTTTGCTTTAGAAGAAAAAGAATTGGAATCCTCTATGGATGGATATCCTAAATTTTTCAACGTTTCTTTCACTTTAAAAGCATCTTCTTCATTTGAATAGTCAAAAGACACTTTACTTTCTTCCACATTTACTTGTAAGTTGCTTATATTTTCTATGGTTGCTAATTTGGTTGATATTGTATGTGCACAACCTCCACATTTTAAATTTTGTACTAAAATTGAAGTTTTCATAGTTTAATTATAGTTAAGAATTCCACCTTTTAAATCGTAAATCTCTTTAAAACCCAAATCTACTATTTTTTTAGTTGCTCTTTTGCTTCTACCTCCACTTCTACAATATACATAAACTGGTTTTTCTTTGTCTAATTTATTAACTTCTGATGTGAATTTACCAGAAAAAACATCAATATTTTTTGCCTTTTTAATACAACCAGCATTGTATTCATTTGCTGTTCTTACATCTATTAACTGAACTTTTTTATTGGTGACAGCTTTTTTAAAAGTTTGAACATCTAACACTTTTATGTTGTTATTAGTATTTGAATTTATACCAAAAAGGGATTTTAAAAATTTTATCATTTAAAAAAATAGTTTTATTATTTACTTGTTCAAAGATAAATAATTACGCCATTTTTTTTAGTAACATAAGTTACACTTGCCTTAAAAAGACAGTAAAATAATAGTTATAAAAAGAGCTAAAAAATTATAGTATTTAAAGCTCTAAAACCTTAATACTATTTCTATAAAGCTTTATTTTATTTTCATTTTCGAGTTTTTTTAGCAGTCTAGAAACAACAACTCGTGAAGTATGTAAATCTTCAGCAATTTGTTTGTGAGTGGTTGTTAACTCATCATTATTGTTAACCATTGCTTTATCTTTTAAGTATTTAAAAATGCGTTCGTCCATCTTTAAAAAAGCAATTGTATCTACAGCTTGCAAAAGCTCTTCCACTCTATTATGGTAACTTTGTAATATAAAAGATTGCCAAGTTTTGTAGCTACTTAACCAATCTGTCATTTTTTCTTTTGGTAACAGAATTAGCTCAACATCTGTTTCTGCAACCGCTCTAATTTTACTTTTTGTTTGCCCCATGCAACAAGAAAGTGTCATGGCACACGTATCTCCTTTTTCTAGATAATATAAAACTAATTCATCTCCATTTTCATCTTCTCTTAAGATTTTTATGGCACCAGAAATTAGCAAAGGCATCGATTTTATAAAATCTCCTAATTCTATAATTGTAGTATCTGCAGTAAAATTTTTATAAACACCTACTTTTGCAATCTCATCTATTAAGTTTTGCTCAAATAAATACCCAAAGTTAAGTTGTAAATCAGTTTCCATTTCAAAATATAATTTGACACTAAATTTAATAAAATGATTTGACAACCCCTAAAAAAGTAACGCTAAATATCTTGTTTCTCTTTGGCTTTTTTATCAGTATTCATCAGCATAAAAACAGCTGCAACCAAACCAATTACAACCAACACAAAAACACCAATTACGATGGTTCCATTAAGCCAAGAAACAAGAGGAATGTTTAAAAAATTCATAAGACATCTAATTTAATACGTAAAATTAAAGCTTATAGTATTCTTAAATTATGATAAAAGTCAGTTTTTAGAATTTAATATTCATAATATCGCCACTCAATTGTAATAATTGGAGTTCAATCAACTTCGCATCAAACTTTGCGTTATTGTAAGCTGTTTTAGAATTAATTAAGTTTATTTGTGCTTGCCTAAACTCTACAGAAGTTATTTGGCCCAATTTAAAACGTTCTTGAGTTCTATCGAAATTATTTTGATTTGTTAACACATTTTGTTCTTGTGCTGTTAAAATAAATAACTGATTGTTATAATTCTCCCAAGTATTTTTTAAATTATTTTCGATATTTACTTTTTGTTGCTCTAACAATATTTGCTGATTGTCTAACGCTATTTTAGCATTCGCAACTCGTGTTCTTGTGCTTCCACCATCAAAAATATTCCATGTTAAGTTGATGCCAGCATTTAAACCATCTGAAGTAATTAATTTTGCACCAAAAGGATTGATTAAATTCTCGTTTTCTGTTCTGTTAAAACCATAAGAAGCATTAAAACCTAAAGAAGGTAAAAAGTTCGCTTTGTTTATCTTAATATTGAATTCGCTAATTGCAATATTAGTTTCTCCTTGTTTTAAAAGGGCATTATTCTCTAAAGTTTTATTTTTTAAATCATTATAATTCATCATTGTATTATAATCAACCTCAGTTTCTACTACATAATTTATATCTTCTTTAGATCCTAAAATTACATTTAAACCACGTTTTGCATTGTTTAATTGTTGCTTGGCAGTAATTAATGTAATACTATCATTATTCACATCTACTTGTGCATTTAAATATTCTAATTTTGTAGATTGCCCATAATCATATTGATATTGTGCACGTGTTAACCTTCTCTTAGAAATGGTTAAAGCCTCTGATAAATTATTGGTATTTTCTGATAAACGAGCAATTTGAAAATACACTGTAAACAGCTGTAAGTAGGTGTTTTCAATCGTTTCTTTGGCTTGTAACTCTGTTAGATTATACGTTTTTTGTAATTGCTGATAATTATATTTTCTACCTAAACCATCAAAAATTGTATAGTTTACACCCAATGAGGCATTGTAGGTTTTTGCGACAACTCCATTTCCAGCAATTTCTGCATCGTTTCCAGTATCTCTATCAGTTAATATTAAACTTTGATTATTTCTACTATAATTTGCGCCAGATGTTAAAGCCACAGTTGGCAAAGCACCTCTATTGTAAATACTTGTATTATTTTCGGCAACCTCTAAATTATTGTTAGCAATTTTAATCCCAAAATTATTTTCTAATGCAATTGCTAACGCTTCTTCTTTGGTTAAAATTTTTTGAGAAAACCCTTTTACTGTCGATAAAAAAACGACTAATAATATTGTAATTTTAATGATCTTCATCTTCGTCAAATTTAGATTCTATAATAGCTCTTTCTACTTCTTCTTTTGTTACTTTATCTCCCGTTTTTAACCATTTAATACTCATTTTTACAGAGTTAGAAATAGATAATAACAAGGGCAACATTACCAACGTTAAAATGGTTGCTATTCCAATTCCATAAGAAATTGAAATTGCCATAGGTTTTAAAAATTGTGCTTGCCTGCTTTTCTCTAATAATAATGGCGCTAAACCTGCAATAGTAGTTAAAGAGGTTAAGAAAATAGCTCTAAAACGAGATTGACCAGCCTTAATTAGGGCTTCATCAAACTTTAAACCTTCTTTTAAATAACTGTTGAATTTCCCTATTAAAACCAAGCCATCATTTACCATAATACCAATTAGTGCAATAATTCCTAAAAAGGATAAAATACCAATTGGAAAATTATGAAAATAATGTCCTAAGACAACACCAATCATACTAAAAGGAATCATTATTATTAATAAAATTGGCTGACTGTAAGAACGAAATGTAAACGCAATTACAATATAAATCAACATTAAAATTATCGGCAAAACAACATTTAAAGAATCTGTTGTTTTATTAGCTTCTCTATTTTGACCCTCGTAAAGTGGTGATACAGAATGGTGCTTAGAAGTTATTGCAGGCATTATTCTAGCCTTAATATCATCTAAAATTTCTGTTGCACTTGTTTCTAAATCCTTTAAATCTGCAGTAACTTGAATTTCTCTTTTTCCATTTAAGTGATTGATAGCAATATCTCCTCTTTCTATGGTATACGTTGCTATTTCAGAAAACGGAATTCTTGTTCCATTTGGTGCTACAATTCGCATATCATCTAAATTTTTGATAGATGATCTATCTTTTCTGTCATAACGAACCCAAACTTTAATTTCGTCTTGACCTCTTTGAAAACGTTGTGCTTGAAAACCGAAAAATCCACTACGAATTTGTGCCATTACAGATTGTAAATTCAATCCTAATACATACGCATTATCTTTTAAAACGATGCTTAATTCTTTAATTCCTGCAGGATCGTTGTCTGAAATATCTTTTAAGAGGGGATTGTTTTCTAATTCTTGTTTTAGTTCTTCTTTAGCAGCTTTAAGTTCATCAATATTATTACCTAATAAAGAAACTGCAACTGGACTACCTCCAAAATTACCTCCAGAACCAAAAATTAAACTTTCTACACCATACACTTTCCCTACTTTATCACTTATAGAATTTGTTATTTCTGGTGATGAAAAATCTCTAGCTTCTCCAGGTAATAAGTTAACTGTTAATGTTGCATTTCCACTTCCAGGCCCTACTCTTTTTATAACGTTTTCTATAACTTGGAAGTCACCAGATTGTTTTGCTGAATATTCTTTATTAACCAACCAAACTTTTTCTTCTATTGATGAAATAATAGAATCTGTAATTTGCTCATTTGTTCCTTGTGGCATTGTTAACGCAATTTGTACTCGATCACTTGCAATTCTTGGAAAAAAAGATTGTTGCACAATACCAGCATCCATTGCTAATTTGCTAAAAATTACCAAAGCTATTGGAATGGCAAAAGCAAAGAATTTATTTTGTAAACAAAATTTTAGAAAAGGCATATAAAAACCATCTCTTACTTTAACTAAAAAATTATCTGCTAACTCGTTTACTTTATTAAAAAAAGTATCTATTCCATTTTTCTTTTTCTCTTCACCATTTTCTAATCTTTTTCTATCTAAAGCTTTAGAGTGTGCAATGTGTGCAGGTAAAATTACCAAAGCTTCTAGTAAAGAAACAACTAAAGTTAATATTACAATTACTGAAACTTCACTAAAGAAATCACCCATTCTTCCATCCACAAAAAAGAAGGTAGAAAAAGCGATTATTGTTGTTAAAATTGCTGATACAATTGGCGGAATTACTTCCATTGTACCATCGATTGCTGCTTGTATTTTAGATTTTCCTAAATCGTAATAATGATGATAAATATTTTCTCCAATGACAATTCCATCATCAACCAAAATACCAATAACGATAATCATTCCAAAAAGCGATAATACGTTTATGGTAACATCAAATTGTGCTGCAAAAATAAACATCCCTAAAAATGCAACTGGCAATCCAAAAGCTACCCAAATTGCCAAACGTAAGTTTAAAAAGAGCGCTAAAAAGAATAAAACAAGTAAAATACCTACAACTCCATTTTCTATTAATAATCTTGTTCTTCCATTTAAAGAAATTGAAGAATCACTAGAAATATTTAATTGTACATTTTGGTTTTCTTGATTAAATTGATGAATGTATTCTTTAATTTTATCTGCAGTAGTAAGTAAATCTTCATTATTGGTATTACTTACTGTTACATTAATTGCTAAATTGCCATTATAAAACAATCTATCTGGAGTTTCTGACCACGTATCTCTAACCTCTGCAATATCTTTTAATCGAATTATATTACCATTTGTTTCTGTTCTAACAATAATACTTTGCAATTCTACTCCATAATAAGAACGATTACTTGCTCTAATTAAATAGTCTTCTTCAACTGTTTTTATATTTCCACCAGTAATTAAAATATTAGAATTTTGTACTGCAACTGCCACTTCTGTAAAAGTCAAGTTATAAGCACGCAGATCGTTTTCTCTAACTGCAATTTCTATTTCTTCATCTGGAAAACCAGATATTTCAACTTGCGAAATTCCTTCAATACCTCTTATTTCATTTTCTACATTTCTAGCATATTGTTTTAAAGATTTTAAAGAAATATTTTCTCCACTCACAGAAAAACTGATGGTGGGTCTAATATTTTCTACTTTTGCAATAACAGCTGGTTCCATTCCAGAAGGAAATGAAGGAACTCTATCTACTGCATTTTTTACATCTGTTAAAACAATATCTATATTTTTTCCTCTTTCTACTTCTATACTAACTGTAGCCGAATTTTCTCTTGATACAGATGTTATTCGTTCCACACCAATAACTCCTTTTAAATTGTCTTCGATTTTTAAGACAACACCTTCCTCCATCTCTGTAGGAGAAGCACCTGGATATGTTAAAGAAATATTTATTAAGTCTGAATCTACTAAAGGAAAAAAAGACGATTTCATGCTAAACACACCTATCGCCCCAAAAACAATAAATGCAATAATCATTACATTTACTGCAACAGGATATTTTATAAAATAAGTAATTATTTTTTTCATTGTATGCTGAGTTTATATCAGTATTTGTGCTATTAATCTTTTTTACCAATATTTACAATCATACCATCAAAAGCACCTGGAAAAGGTTGTGCTAAAATTTTATCATTGTCTTTTAATCCTTTTATAACCACGTTTTCTGCACCAAAATAAACAGGATTTATTTCTGACAACGTTAAAACGCTATCATTTTTAACAGTATACACAGCATTGTTATTGACCAATAATTTTCTTGAAATTTCAATAGCATCTGTTTCTGATTTTGCAATCAAATTTGCTTCTAAAAACATCCCTTCTTTTAAATCTGGATCTTTTACTTGAATATAGGCGTTTATGGTTTGCGAAATTTGATCGATTCTTCCATTAACTCTCACAACTTTCCCTTCGTAAGTTTTCGATTTATTTGAACTTGTAAGTTCTACTGCATTCCCAACTTTTAATAAGTCTGCAAATTCAGAATTTACAGAAACCTCCAACTCATAAATATCTGTATCTATAAACTCGCCTAATTTTTGGCCTGATCTTACCAAGGTTCCAGGAGTTACTAAAGTTTCTATTAAAACTCCTTTAAAAGGTGCTCTTATTAAATGTTTAGATAAACGAACTTCTAAATTTTTAACATTGTAGTAAGCTGTTAAAATTCCACGTCCAGAAATAAAATATTTTTCTTTGTCTGATGAAAAACTAGGTAATTCTGGTATCGATTTATTAATATCGAAACTTTTTAAATAGTCTTCCCATTTTTTAAAATCTGATGAAAAATCTAAACGTAAATCTGGTAAAACAGCTGTAATTAAATTAAATAAATTACTCTTTTGCGATTTTAAACTTGCTCTAAATTCATCGCTATTAATACTTAATAAAATTTCGCCTCTATTATATGCTGTTCCTGGTTTAAAAGCCTTATTAGAAGTATTTAAAACACCTTGAACTTCAGAAAAAATATCAATTTTATTTTTGGCAACCAGATTACCATTAGCAGTTAAAACAATAGGAACTTCCGTATTTTTAACATTTTGTACAAAAACTGTATTGATACTTTTTTTAAATGTTGGTTTTGGTTTTTGATTATTATCGATAAAATAATTTCCTAAAAAAATTGCACCAATAATTAATAAAGCTCCTAGAATAGCTAGAATAATTTTTCTCATCGTTATTTAGTTGAAGTATACTTGACCAAAAAATCAAGTTTATAATGTTTTTGCAAAGATACTTTTTAACTGACTTTAGTGAGATTAACTAAAAAAAAAATTGTTAAAGAAACGTTATAATTTTAATTTCTAAAATCTTAATTTTTAAAACGAGTTATTTTTAAGAACTTTGCAAGACTAATAAATAGTAAATCGATTCCTTGAATTTCTGTAAAAAAAACGACAACGCACTTTTTTTTTCTTCTGTTAATGAAATTCCCAATACTATTTGGGACGTTCTTAATTGTGCAGAAAACAAGTATTTTAGCAAAGATTTTTTAGCATCTATCGAAAAAAATCATTCGAAAATTAACTTTATTTATGTTGTTTTAATTGATGACAAAAAACAACCAAAAGCGTTTGCATCCATACAAATTGTTGATTTTTACTTAAATTCTGTCGATAATAATTTTGAGGATTTTATAAGTAAATTAAAAACTGTTGCTCGTAAACTGCATATTTTTCCTGATAAAAAACCTTTAAAACTATTGATTTGTGGAAACACTTTTGTTAGTGGTGAACATGGTATTTTTATCAAAAAAAATAATGATAAAAAAATCATCATTAAAGAATTAGCAAAAGCAATACTACATTTTGTAAATGTTGATAAGCACCTAAAAATTGACGCGTTTCTTTTAAAAGATTTTATAAATGAATCGCTTTTTATTGCTGATGAATTAAAAGATTACAGTTACAATGCTTTTTCTGTAGAACCCAACATGGTTTTACAAATAGATGGAAATTGGAAAATTTTTGATGACTATTTAGCAGCCATGAAAACAAAATTTAGAGTGAAAGCTAAAAAGGCAATTCAATTAAGTGCAACCATACAAATTGAAAATGTAACGTTAGAAAATATCGCCAATCAGTTACCAAAAATGACTGAACTCTACAAAAAAGTAGCTACAAACGCAGCTTTTAATTTGGGTGATTTTAACTTAGCTACCTACAAAGATTTTAAGGAAAAACTGGGTGAAAACTATATTCTAAAAACCTATTGGTTAGAAGATAAGATGATTGGTTTTATGTCTGGTATTATCAACCAAAATTCGTTAGACGCACATTTTGTAGGGATTGATTATCACCTAAATAGAGAATTTGCTATTTATCAAAAAATGCTGTATAATTACATAGAAATTGCTATCAATAAGAACTTAAAAACAATTAATTTTGGCAGAACTGCAAGTGAAATTAAGAGTTCTGTTGGTGCAGAACCACAAGATTTAACGATGTATCTTCGTCATAAAAAAAGCATTACAAACAAAATTTTAAAACTATTTTTGCAACGTGTACAACCTACACCTTTTCATCAACATTTTCCCTTTAAAACTATAAACCTAAATGAAAAACACTAAAGAACTTATTGAACTTTTATCTTTAATAAATTTAGAGAAAAATAAATTTTCTGGCGAAAGTGTAACTATTGGAAGTAAAATAGTTTTTGGTGGCCAAGTTTTAGCGCAATCTGTAAACGCAGCTTACAGAACAATACCTAAAGATAGGTTTTTACATTCGCTACATTCTTACTTTTTAGAAGCTGGAGATTTAACGATGCCTATTGAATATGATGTTGCAGAAGTAAGAAATGGTGGTAGTTTTTCTACAAGAAGAGTTACTGCTAGTCAAAAAGGTAAAACCATTTTTATTATGGCAGCTTCTTTTCATAAAAAAGAAGATGGTTTTGAGCATCAAGCAGCTATAAACCCCGATATAAAACAACCTGAAGAATTACTAAGTTGGGAAGAAATGGTTGTGAAATTTGGTGACTTTTTACCAAAAGCATTATCATCATTTTTAAACATAGAAAGACCTATTGATTTTAAACCTGTACATACTTCAAATCCTTTGCAGCCAAAAAACTTACCTGCAAAAGAGGAAGTTTGGTTTAAATTAAAAGGCGATATTCCTGAGATGGATTTACAGCTAAAACATCAAATTTTAACCTATATTTCTGATTACAATGTGTTAAATGCCGCTTTTAACCCAAATGCAAAAGACTATAATTTTGGCAATACAATTACTGCTAGTTTAGATCATTCTTTGTGGTTTTTTAGAGATTTTGAGTTCGATGATTGGATGCTTTTTTCAGCAGAATCGCCAAATGCATTTGGAGCAAGAGGTTTGTCTAAAGGAAATATTTTTACAAGAGATGGCAAATTAGTGGCTTCTTTTGCGCAAGAAGGATTGATGAGGCCAATAAAAAAGTAGGCAGTTTTTTAGTCTTCAGTTGGCAGTATTAAGTATTAAGTATTAAAAATTATAAATTCGATACAATGAATTCATTTATATATGTGTTAACAACAAATGGTGTGCTATTTTTAATTAGTGTTATATTTTGGAAATTTCCTCCAAAAAAAATAAACAGACTTTATGGATATAGAACTCCAAAAGCAATGCAAAACCAACAAATTTGGGATTTTGCAAACACTACCTTTAACCAAACATTTTTAATGTATAGTGGTTTTTCTTTATTAGGTGGTTTGTTATTAGCCAATTTTTCTGTGATAGAATTAACTTGGGAACCAATGGTTTTAGTAATGCTATCGCTTGTTGTAAGCATTATAAAAACGGAACGTGCTTTGAATGATAATTTTACTGATGAAGGGAAAAGGAAAAAGTAAACAGTTTCTGATGGATTGACTAAAAATTAGCCATTAAAGAAACTGATAGATTTCTACCAGGAGAAGAAACTCCAGAAGCAAATTCTATATAGTGTTCGTCTAAAATATTATCTAACCTTGCCTGTAAAGAAAGGTTTTTATTTACATTATAACTTCCATTTACGCCAAAAGTCATCCAACTTGGAGTTCCATAAAACTTATTTACATCATCAGTTGCATTTGCATCTACAATTGGTGTTAAGTCGTGATTATCTATGCCTTCTGTAAAGTTAAAATCTGTAATATCCTTTTTATTATTGAATCTAAAAACGGCTCCTAATTCTATCTTTTCTTTTGCATAATTAATTTCAAACTGACCAAATAAAGGCGGAATTGAAGATAAAGGTTCTTCAGTATCATACGTTCTTCCTTTTGTATAAGTGATAAAACCAGCAGTATTTATTGTTTTAGAAATTTTCCCTAAATAATTTAAAGTATATCCAGAAATATACGCATTTCCTTTATTCTGATTATTTACTGCATTTCCAAATTCACCATCAAATTCAACTTGTTTTACACTTCCATCAGCATTATATACAAAATCTCTTTGAATATAATTATTTAATAATGTGTAATATATATTGGCTCCAAGTCGAAATTTTCTCTTATTAAAATATTTTAAAATCCCTATTTCTGCATTGTAAGCAAATTCAGGATCTACCATAATATTTGGAATTGTAACATTTCCAGATTTTTCACGAACTCTACCAATATCATCTATATTTGGAGAACGAAAACCCGAGGACAAAACACTATTTAACTGCCAATTTCTAGTCGGTTTATAAACGTACCCTATAGTTGCTGTAACTGCAGAGTTATTTCTACTTAGCGTCAAAGATTCAAAATCTAAAAAAGTTTCATCTATCCAAGTAGCATTTTTATGGGTATTTGTAAATCTTATTCCTGTATTTAAGGTAGATTTCGGGCTTAAATCCTGTCTATAATCCACATAAACTGCAGATGTTAAAAAGCTGCTTCCACCATCTGGATAACGTGATTGCACTTTAAAATCGTTCGAAAAACCAACAATTTCATGATTACTAATATTTAAAGTTTTTCCATAAGAATTTGAGCCAACATCATTATAAGCAACCTCAAAACCATAAGAAAGTATACGAGTTTTATCTTCTGTAATTGGCACATAGAAATCGCCATTTACACTAAATATATTTACGGTTTCTTCTCTATATGATCTATCTAAATTACCAAATTTACGTTGAATTCTACTTTCTTGTATATTTTGATAAGCAGTTGTAATTGTACCACTTTCTAACCAATTTTTATCTGGATTGATGAGTAATTGCGTTGATAATAAAAATCTTTTTTGAGGCCCATAATACCATTCAGCAAACTTTAAAGAAGAAGTATCTGTAACATCTTTCAGCTCATTTAAACGATCAAAACGTTGAATATCTGAAGATGTGGAGTATTGTAGATTGATTTTTAAATCTGTATTTTTTGATAAAGGAACATAAAATTTTTGTAAGAAATCAGTTTGATTATACCCTGTATTTCTTAGCAAATTAGGGTCTGAATTTGGTGTAGGATTTTCTGCATAATTACCATTCACATTTTCAGAATAATAAAATACTTTTCCCCAATCAGTAAAACCATGATTTCTATTTTCACCTGCTCTTAAATCACCAAAATTTGAATACGAAATACTTGTAAAAGAAGCCCAATTACTAAAACTTACTTCTGCAGAAACGCTAGTTGCAACTTCTTGGTTTACGGTGGAAAATCTTGAAAATAATTCGCTTTTTACGGTGGTTTCTTCCGATAATTTTGGTGTTTTTGTATAATAATGAATCACACCTCCTAAAGCATCACTTCCATAAATTACAGATGAAGGTCCAAAAATAACTTCAGTTTTATCTAACAAATTAGGTGATAACGTAATTGAGTTTTGTAAATGTCCTTTTCTGTAAATTGCGTTATTCATTCTAACCCCATCAACCACTAACAAAACTCTGTTAGATTCCATTCCACGAATTACAGGACTTCCTCCCCCAAATTGAGATTTCTGCACTTTAATTCCTGGAATTGCAGCCAATAAATCTGCGGATGTTTGTGGAGATATTTTTTGGATATCTTTCGTACTTAAAACGGCTATCTGCTCTGCAATTCTCTTTGATTTTTCATCTTTCTTAAAAGAAGAAATCACCACTTCATCTAACTCTTCAGATTCTTTGGTTAAATACACTATAAAATCTTGATTTACTAATAAAGATTTTTTGATTCTATACACAGCATAAGATAAATGAGAAAAGAAAATAATTTCATTTTCTTTAATAGATGAAATATCTATAAAACCATCATCATCAGTACTTAAACTAATCGTATTTACTTCATTAAAAACCGTAACATTTTTAACACCTTTGCCAGTTTCTTGGTCTAAAACTTTAACTTTTTGAGCGAAAGAAATAGCACTTATTAAACATATAAATACAAAAAATAAATTCTTCATCATCAACTAAAAATGGTTTCTAAAACTTGTAAAGATTTTGGTTTTCTAAAACTGTCCAAATGTAACTTAAAATACTCAATTATCATTTGCAAAACCAACTGCCTTTCGTCTTTGCTATAAGACACATTTTCTATACCATCAAAATTTATGCCTAACAGCTTTTTAAATTGATATAAATCATTTTTAAAAAGCACATTTTTATCAGCAGTATTATCAGAAAATTTACCTTCTAAAAGATTAAATCCAATTTTATCTTTCTTTGATGTATCTGGATAAAAGCCTAAAAAACCTGTTAAGTTCAATAAAAAAAGTAAGTGAAAATTTGCAATTTTATCATGTACATCTAACCAAATAAAAGCAGTTTCTAAATAACTGTACAGCGCTTTATTTTGTTCTTCTTCTTGTATGGAACTTGCCAAAATTTCTGATAAAAAAAACACGACAGATTGTTTAATAATATCTGTATGAATTGTTTTGTAAGGATTTACAACTTGCACTTCTTTAATGGAATTTAAAGTACCTTTTGTATTGTGTTTTGCAATAATTTTTAGTTGTGTTAATGGCTGAAAATAGGCTGCTTTAATTCCTGTTTTTTTAGGTTTTAAAACACCTCTTATCAAGTAACTTTTTACACCTTCTTCTTCTGTGTAACATTTTACAATTAAACTAGTATCACCGAATTTTAGTGAACTTAAAACAATTGCTTTCGTATTTACAATGCCCATTAATTTACAATTGCAATTTTTGCTGTAGCAGTTTCTGAGCCATCATCATTCGTTAATAAAACAATGTAAACACCAGAAGCTACACTTCTACCAGCCAAGTTTTTTTTGTTCCAAATTACTTTACCTCCTTGTAATTGCTGGCCTTCTACAACATTGGTTTCATAAACTAAATTACCAGCAACATCTAAAATTTTAACATTGGTTCCTTTTGGTAAGTTGGTTCCATTTCTACCATCAATAGTAATCGTTTCATGGTTTTTTAAAGCAGGATTTGGATACGCATATACTTCTCCTAAACTTTCTCCAAAAGGCGAAACATTACTATTATAGGCTACAATACCGTTATCTGTAGCAAAATAAACTTTTCCATTGGCTTCATCAACCCTAATTTTTAAAATTCTGTTAGAGGGTAAAGGTGAATTTGCTTTGCTAAAATTCGCCAAGGTTGTTTGTCCTGAAGGATTTGTATACAAAGCACCTCCATTATCTGTACCAAACCATTTATTATCTGCACCATCTACAAAAATAGTATTGATTCTTTGATCTCCTAACAAACGCTCTCCTACTCCATTTTCTTCAATAATTACAGGTTGTGCATTTAACACTTCTGCATCAAAAATTGAAGAAGCATTTCTAAAAACAACCATGCCATTTCTGGTTCCTAACCAAATTCTGTTGCTCTTATCTGCAGCAACTGTAAGCACATCTGTTTCTGGTAAATTACCAAGATTTGGTGTTGAAATTAATGCTCTTTTTCTATTTCCGTTTTCATTAAATGCATACACGCCATTTCTTCTGGTTCCTATCCAAACTGTGTTGTTATTATCGATCGAAATTTCACTTAAACCAAAAGCAAAAATGGTTTGTAGAGAACTAATATCAAAACTACTCCATTGACCTGAAGGCGATAATTTTTTTAGTTCATCACCAGTATTAATATTGGCAACCCATAAATTACCTTGCTTGTCAAATTTAGTTGCTGTAACTCTAACAGTAACTCTATTTGGTAATGTAGATTCTAAATCTTCTAAACCACTGTTTAAGTGATTATAAAAAGTTTTTATTTCATCATTTTCCACCACCATTAATCCTCCAGTAGAAACACTATTTATATCTCTTGTATCTCCCATAGAACTTATATAAACTCTATTTTCTGCATTGGGATCTATAGAGATGTGATTCAAATCAGTTACTGGAAAATCAGGATCATATTTTGTGTTTATCCAGTTTTCTCCATTAAAATGACTAAATCCTTTTCTGAAAAAAAGTGACCCATAAAATGCACTATATCCTCCATAAACAACCCAAAGATCATTGTTCTTTACTTCTATAGCAAAAACACCATTTTCTAAAGGACCTTCTGGATGAATTTCTTGATATTCATTGCTACTAGCACTCGTAGTTTTTAAAATTCCGAATTCTTTTGTGCCAATATAAATAGTGTTATTATCGAAAAAAGCATTGGTTGCTGTAAAATCGAAATCTAAAATTGTATTAAATTCTACTGTTTGATTTTCAGAAGCATCTAAAACAATTATTTTTTTATTTAACGATACAATTAAATTTAATGTTGATGAATTTAAATTTATAATTGGTTCAAAGAAGTTTCTTACCAAAGTTAAAATATTGTTATTTAGATCAAATAAATTTGAGTTTTCTGTAATATAAATTTTATTATTAAAATTTATAATATGACTAAAATTCCGTCCATTATATTGCTGTTGCCAATTATTAAAATCGATTAGAAGATTGCTTGTAAGAGCTGCATTAAAAATACCATCTTCTGTAGCTGCATAAATTTTATCACCATTAATTAATGTCTCATTAATATTTAAAGACGTAGAACCATTCCCTATAAAAAAAGTATCGCCAAATTCTAAATTTTCTATATCGTATTCAACAATAGCAAAGGGTGTAGATAAATATAACGTATTGCCATATTCAGAAATATGATTGATTCTTTTTTGACTAGATTGATTAAAATTTACAATATCAGAAGAAATAGTAATGACGCCATTTTCATCAACAACCTCTATTAAACCAGTTTCATAACCAATTACTAATCTTTTAAAAGTAGAATTGTAATGAATTGATGATGTAATATCACCAGACAAACCTTGTATGGAAGAAAGTTTATTAATTTCAGATGTAGTTTCATTGTAAGTAAAAACTGCATTATCTGATAAAGCATATACAATATCATTAACTTTTACAAAATCTTTTACATTATTATAAGAGTAAAAATCTTCCCAAGAATCGCTATAATTAGTTTGAGCAGAACTCAATACTGTTAAAAACAAGATATATATTGATACAGTTTTTTTCATTTTTAATTCAAAAAGAGATTTCTTTAAATAGAACGCAATCATATGTATATTCGTACTTTTTTTTAGTGTTTAACAGAAAAATAGAATTCATTTTTATAAAAAGACTCTTATAAAAAATGTATTTCTATATTTGATTTTAATTTCTATAGATTTTTAGTAATGTAAGACCAAATTACTGAATTTTTACTTTAAGAATACTTATATTTTAGATAAAAAAAGATGCGATTAATTACTTTAGACGATTTTATAGATACCTATTTTAAGATAATTCAGAGAGGAAGTGGTTTTTTCTTATCTAAATTTACCTTTAATAAAGAAAACAGAACTAAAAGTGCTTTTGATAACACCTCCTTTATATCGTCTTATTTTTGGTCTATTCCAAAAGTACAAGAACGTTGGAATGTTTTTGTTAGTGGCAATAAAAACACTAATTATTTAGAATATTTAACAACTAATTTTTTAAAAGATAAAACCAATTTAAAACTGTTATCTCTTGGATCGGGTATTTGCAATCGAGAAATTGAATTAGCCAAACATTCTACTATTTTTAAAGAAGTTGTTTGTGTAGATATTGCTGAAAATTTATTGCAAATTGCAGCTAAAAATGCAATTGAAAACAATGTTACAAACATTAAATTTATCAATAAAAATATTGATGATTTCGAATTTGATGAAAACGAATTTGATATTGTTTTTTTTAAATCTTCTTTGCATCATTTTGATAAAATAGATACTTTTTTACCAGGCAAAATAAAGCATACTTTAAAATCTAATGGTCTTTTAATAATCAATGAGTTTGTTGGTGCAACTAGACATCAATTTTCAAAAAAACAAATTACTGCTATTAATGAAGCAATTTCAATTATTCCAAAAAAATTTAGGACTCGATATAAAAGTAAATTAACTAAAAATAAATATAGAGGAGTTGGTGTTCTTAGAATGATTTTAGCAGACCCATCTGAATGCATAGATTCTGAAAGTATAATGCCTACTATACATAAACATTACAAAACTATTATTGAAAAACCTTATGGAGGTAATTTATTAATGAGTGTTTTAAGAGATATTTCTCATCATTTTTATACTTTAGATGATGAAAAGGAAGCAATTTTAGAAAAGCTTTTTTTGCTAGAAGATACGTATATGAAAAATAATCCTTCAGATTTAGTGTTCGGTATTTATGAAAACAAAAAATAATTTATAGAACCTTTATGAGCTTAGAAATTGAAAGAAAGTTTTTAGTGAAAAATAATGATTTTAAGAAAGCATCTTATCAACAAAAAACAATAAAACAAGGCTATTTAAGTACTGCAAAAAATAGTACTGTAAGAGTTCGTGTTTCAGATGAAACTGCATTTTTAACAATTAAAGGGCCATCTAACGAATCTGGCACAACTCGTTTTGAATGGGAAAAAGAAATTGACATAAATGAAGCTGAACAACTACTGCTATTATGTGAACCTTCTATTATTGACAAAACCCGATATTTGGTAAAAAATGAACATCTTGTTTTTGACGTTGATGAATTTTATGGCGATAATTTAGGTTTGGTTATTGCAGAAATAGAATTAAGTTCTGAAGATGAAGTTTTCGAAAAACCAACTTGGTTAGGCAAAGAAGTTACAGGAATTGAAAAATATTATAATTCTAAAATGAGTAAAAATCCTTTTAAGGATTGGTAATTTATAAATTATATATCGCTATAAAATGGCTTAAACTACCCAACAAAACAAAAATGTGAAAAATAAAATGGTTGTAAGGTATTTTTTTAATGGAGTATAAAATAGCTCCAACTGAATAAAAAATTCCTCCAGCAACAAGATAAAAAAAAGCTTCTGTGGTTAAACTTTCCATTAATGGTTTTATAAAAAACATTACTTGCCAACCCATTAGTAAATACATAGCTGTTGATAATTTATCAAACCTTCCTGTAAAAAACAGTTTTAAAATGATGCCTGTAAATGCAAAAATCCACACAAATAAAAACATATACCAGCCCAAATCCGAATTTAAACCCACCAAACAAAAAGGCGAATAACTACCAGCAATTAAAACATAAATAGCTGCGTGATCAAAAATGTTTAGCTTTCTTCTTTTCTTCGGATTTTTTGCTGCATGGTAAAATGTAGATGCTGCATACAAAACAACCATACTAAATCCGTAAATTATAAAACTTGTTGGTTTCCAAAAACCATCAAAATTAAAGGATTTAAGAATCAAAAAAGGTAGCGCTATTACACTTAAAACGAAGCCAAGACCATGAGAAATCACATTTAATTTCTCTTCTTTTATGCTATATAGGTGATTTAAACTCTCGCTCATTATTAGGTCTGTTTGTATCTTTCATATATTTAAAATCTGCCACTAAATCATTATAAATAATATCGAAAGTTTGTTGTTTTAAACTTTCTACATCCTCTAAAGTTAGGCCTTTTGTTTCAATAAATCTATGTTGATGAACTCTAAAAACACCAGGACTTCCTTTAAAAAAATCCCAAGAAAATAATCGCTTGCAATCGTAATAAACTTGAGGCACAATTGGCATTTCAAATTCTATAGCTAAACTAAAAGCACCATTTTTAAAAGATGCTAAAACAATATTTTCAGTAGGTACTAATCCTTCAGGAAAAATTGCCATACTTGTTCCATTTTGTAGTTTTTCTTTGGCTAATTGGTACACTTTTTTTCTACTTTTTGGACTGCTTCTATCAACCATAATCACTACTCTTTTATATATAAAGCCAAAAATGGGTATTTTAACAAACTCTTTTTTACCAACAAAAACAATTGGATTTTTGCTTAATACAATCAACACAAAAGCATCCATTAAAGAAGCGTGATTTGGGCAAAACATATAGCTTTTACTCCTGTCCAATTCTTGATCTTTAGTCACTTTTAAACTAAAACCCATTCCATATACCAAAATCTTAGACCAAAAACGTGCAACTCTCCAAAAAGCAGCATAATATGTTTCTTTAGCTGATAAAATAAACAAAAGTGGCAGCAATAAAATAATGGTTACAAACATTAAAATGTAGAACCATAAACGCCAAACTAAAAGAAAAGGAATTTTTATGTACTTCAAGAATTTAGAACTAATTTTTAAAAATATTATTTTATTTAAAATTTATTTTTGCACACTAATTTGTAAAAGTACTAATATTCTTTTGTTTATTGGTTTTCTGAATCAAAACCTTATTTTTGTGCTCTGAAATAGTTTTAATTGCTAATTAAAATTAGATTAAAATTATTCTTTTCACTAAATTGATTTTAAACATATAATTAAATGTCAAGAATTTTAACTGGCGTACAAAGTACAGGAACACCACATTTAGGTAATTTATTAGGTGCTATTTTACCTGCTATTGAAATGGCTAACAATCCAAAAAACGAAGCTTTTTTATTTATTGCAGACCTACACTCTTTAACACAAATTAAAGACGGAAATCAATTAAGAGAAAACACTTACAGCACAGCTGCTACTTGGTTAGCTTGTGGTTTAGATATTAATAAAACTATTTTTTACAGACAAAGTGATATTCCTCAAGTAACTGAATTAGCTTGGTATTTGAGTTGTTTTTTTCCTTATCAACGTTTAACATTAGCTCATAGTTTTAAAGATAAATCTGATAAATTAGATGATGTTAATGCTGGTTTGTTCAATTACCCAATGCTAATGGCTGCTGATATTTTATTATATGATGCAGAAATTGTACCTGTTGGAAAAGATCAATTACAGCATTTAGAAATTACAAGAGATGTTGCCAATAAACTTAATAATACTATTGGTGACACCTTAATTATTCCTGAACCAAAAATTCAAGAACATGTAAAACTTGTGCCTGGAACTGATGGAGGAAAAATGAGCAAATCTAGAAATAACATTATCAACATTTTCTTACCAGATAAAAAATTGAGAAAACAAATAATGAGTATTCAAACTGATAGTACTCCTTTAGAAGAGCCTAAAAATCCTGATACAGATAACGTTTTTGCACTTTATAAATTATTAGCTTCGGAAACTGAAATAGCAACCATGAGAGCAAATTACGAAGGTGGAAATTATGGTTATGGACATGCAAAACAGGCTTTATATGAGTTAATTTTAGAGAAGTTTGCTACCAATAGAGAACGTTACAATCATTTTATGGAAAACAAACATGAAATTGATAACGCTTTAAAAATTGGTGCAGAAAAAGCAACTTTAGTCGCTAATGAAGTTCTAAAAAGAGTTCGAGTAAAAATTGGTTATTAAAAATAATTTATCTTCATAAAAAATGCCGCTTTTTAGCGGCATTTTTAGTTTTAATAGTTTTTTAAAATTATACCCATTGGCAAATAATACCACCCATAATTGCTAAGGTTGCAATCCAATAACCAGCATTAATAGCTACATATTTAAATGATTTCTTTTCAAATACTGCTATAATTCCAATTATAGGTAAAATTAAAAAGAACCCAAATAATACTCCATGAAAAGCACCATGTTTAAAGGTTCTAAATCGATCACTGTAGGTTGCAACAAAGTTTTCGAAATAAGAATATGCTTCTCCTGTTTGTTCGCTAAAACCTGGCTCGCCAGCTAAAGTAGAATAAACACCCATTTGATGTATTACCATTGGCATTAAAGCAAAAGCAATTAAAAAACTCAATACATAACAAATAAGTAAAGTTTTTAACATATTAGTGCCTTTTAAGGATTCTTCTGTAAAACCCATTTGGTTCATCCATGCTTTACCAAATAATGGGCCATACCACACAAAGCCAATAATCATTGGCACAAGTGCCGCTAAAAAAAAGATGTAAAAATTCATTTCCATGATAAAAAAGTTTTTGGTTGAATACCAAATATAGCAAATTTGTTTTTAATTGATTATTAAATACTTATGACAAAATATAGACTTTTAATATCAACAAATAAAAATACCCAAAACATTATAATTTTTGATTTCTAAAATAAAATAGCACAAAAAAGAGAGCTGATTTACATCAGCTCTCTTGGGATCAATAGTTTTAATTAATACCCCTAAAAATTATTTAAACTATTGATATACTTTACTATCTAAATAGAATTTTTGTTGTTCCATAGTTAGTCTCTGGACTAGTTACGTTTAATAACATCACTCCAGTTTTTACTTTAAAGTTAAAATCTAACTCGTTTTTACCAGCATTTAACGTAGCTTTCTGACTGTAAATAATTTTACCAGTAATATCTGATAATGTTACAGTTGCTTCTGTATCTGTTTCACTGAATAATAACAAGTTTACATTTCCTTGAGATGGGTTTGGATACGCCATAAACTCATTCTCAAACTTATCTATCTTATTTACAATTTGTCCTTCTACTGCAGTTTTTGCAAAACGAACATCTGAGATTTTTAAATCTAACTCATTTGTTTGTGCTTCTACTGGTAAGAAAGTAAATGTTAACGTTGTTAAATCTTCTGCTGTCATTTTATTTTGACTCGCACTTGATGTAAATATTTCAAAAGGAACATAATATGTTTGCTCTTCTTCAGAGAAATCTACCATTACTCTGTACTGTGCTTTCCAGTCTTGGATTGATGATTTAATTAAACCTAATTCCATTAAACCAGATCCTGTTGCTGTAAAAGCTACATAATTATACTCAGAGTAATCTGCTGAGATAGTTCCAGGTAATAATGATTTGTATACTGTTAAGTAATCATAATTACTAGTTGCTTTTATTTCAACATCTCTGTTGATTGCATACTCATCATCTTTATACTCTCTGTCGAAATTATTCCATACAAAGTAGTTTTTGATTTCTGTGTAACGCTTGTCAAAGTCTAAGCCCCAGTTTCCATCTGCATGATAAAATGCATCCTCTACTTCGTTATCTACTTTTACCAATCCATCATATTCATATCCATCTGCGATGTCTAATCGTAAACTTTGTTGAATCTCTGTGCTTAAAGAATTAGTTCTGTGCTTAATGTTATTGGCAGTCTCAGAATACAATTCTACCATAGATACTTCTGCAGTATTTCCTTCTTCTGTACTTCTTAACATCACAACTAATTCAGCTTTATCTCTATAAATTTTAGAAGCATACGTTTCTGGAACTTTCTGAATTTCTGTTTGTTTTACAGGAATAAAAGATTGTAAGTTATTTAAAACATCAGCAACTAACTTTTGAGTATCTGCTGGCTTTGTAGACCATACTTGAAAGTTATATACATCATTAAACTTGGTGTAATTATTTACATACCAGTTTGTTTGAATTGTATAGTTGGTATCATTATTGTTCTTAGCTGTTGCAAAAGAAATTGCATATTCAACAACACCATTTCTTTGTTTAATTCCTTGCATTAAGAAATTATACCCTTTTACTTGTACAGTCTGAATATTTAAAATTTCTGCTCCTCTTAAACGATCACAAGATGCTTTTGTATGATTGTAAACCTTATCAGTTGTTTTAATACCTAAAACAACACCTTTTGTTTCGCCATCTAAAGAGAAATCTACAGCTAACACTTCATCTGCTGTGGTGATATCTAAAATATCTGTTGGCGATGTTATATTCGCTACGTTTCCTGCTACTAATTCAGTTGGAAACATATCTAACATCGTTTGTCCTTTTCCTTGGTAAGGCTGAGCAGACTTCATTTTAGATTTATTGTACAAGTTTGCTTCCGACTTTACAAATACTGTTGGTACAGAATTTTTCTTTCTCCCTACATACAATTTAGTCAAGGCATCTCCTAAAGATTCTGATTCAATTCCTCCATCATTTCCTGTGTTAACACCTCCTGAAGAAACGCTATACCCAAAGTCTTGATCTAAATTAGTTTCTCCTAATGATAAAGAAACAGTACTTGTATTTGCAGTTCCTACTCCATCTGCATCAAATGTTGGAATTAAATCTGCAATTGTTTTACCAGATGGAATCCCTGAAGTTACAGTACTTAAATCTACAGTAATTGTATAAACGCCTGCTGGTAAATTATCAAATAAGTAGTTTCCATTTGCATCTGTTGTAGTTGTTGTATCATCAGCTGGATTACTTGGTGTTCCTGGGTCTAAAGTTACAGTAGCTCCTCCTAATCCGTTTTCTCCTGCATCTTTAAGTCCATCTCCATCTGTATCAAACCAAACTGTATCTCCAATAGAACCTAATCCAGAACTAGTCACTGTAAAAGTAACATCATCAGAAGTTGCAGCACAATCTCCATCTGCAGCAATTGTATAACGAATTGTTATATCTGTATCAGTGTTGATATCTGCTGGAGTATAAGTTGTTCCATTGATAACTCCTCCTCCAGAAACGATTGACCAAGTTCCTCCAATTGGAGCACCTGTTAATGTTTTTGTCTCTCCTTCAGTGATATCTGCTGTTGATGTTGTGTTATCAGCAACTACATCACAAACTGGTGTTACTGTAAAAGTAACATCATCAGAAGTTGCAGCACAATCTCCATCTGCAGCAATTGTATAACGAATTGTTACATCTGTATCAGTGTTGATATCTGCTGGAGTGTATGTTGTTCCTGAGATAGTTCCACCACCAGAAACAATTGACCAAGTTCCTCCAGCTGGAGCACCTATTAATGTTTTGGTTTCTCCTTCAGTAATATCTGCTGTTGATGTTGTATTATCAGCAACTACATCACAAACTGGGGTCACTGTAAAAGTAACATCATCAGAAGTTGCAGCACAATCTCCATCTGCAGCAATTGTATAACGAATTGTTACATCTGTATCAGTGTTGATATCTGCTGGAGTGTATGTTGTTCCATTGATGTTTCCTCCTCCAGAAACGATTGACCAAGTTCCTCCAGTTGGAGCACCTGTTAATGTTTTTGTGTCTCCTTCTGTAATATCAGCTGTTGATGTTGTGTTGTCAGCAACTACATTACAAACTGGTGTCACTGTAAAAGTAACATCATCAGAAGTTGCAGCACAATCTCCATCTGCAGCAATTGTATAACGAATTGTTACATCTGTATCAGTGTTGATATCTGCTGGAGTGTATGTTGTTCCTGAAATGTTTCCACCACCAGAAACGATTGACCAAGTTCCTCCAGTTGGAGCACCTGTTAATGTTTTTGTCTCTCCTTCAGTCATATCTGCTGTTGATGTTGTATTCTCAGCAACTACATCACAAACTGGGGTTACTGTAAAAGTAACATCATCAGAAGTTGCAGCACAATCTCCATCTGCAGCAATTGTATAACGAATTGTTACATCTGTATCAGTGTTGATATCAGCTGGAGTGTATGTTGTTCCTGAAATGTTTCCTCCTCCAGAAACGATTGACCAAGTTCCTCCAGTTGGAGCACCTGTTAATGTTTTTGTCTCTCCTTCTGTAATATCTGCTGTAGATGTTGTGTTGTCAGCAACTACATCACAAACTGGTGTTACTGTAAAAGTAACATCATCAGAAGTTGCAGCACAATCTCCATCTGCAGCAATCGTATAACGAATTACAACAGTTGTATCTGTGTTGATATCTGCTGGAGTGTATGTTGTTCCATTGATGTTTCCTCCTCCAGAAACAATTGACCAAGTTCCTCCAGTTGGAGCACCTGTTAATGTTTTGGTTTGTCCTTCTGTTATTGAAGCTGTTGATGTTGTATTATCAGCAACTACATTACATACTGGTGTTACTGTAAAAGTTACATCATCAGAAGTTGCAGCACAATCTCCATCTGCAGCAATCGTATAACGAATTACAACAGTAGTATCAGTGTTGATATCAGCTGGTGTATAAGTTGTTCCATTGATAGCTCCACCTCCAGAAACGATTGACCAAGTTCCTCCAGTTGGAGCACCTGTTAATGTTTTTGTCTCTCCTTCAGTGATATCTGCTGTTGATGTTGTATTGTCAGCAACTACATTACATACTGGTGTTACTGTAAAAGTTACATCATCAGAAGTTGCAGCACAATCTCCATCTGCAGCAATCGTATAACGAATTACAACAGTAGTATCAGTGTTGATATCAGCTGGTGTATAAGTTGTTCCATTGATAGCTCCACCTCCAGAAACGATTGACCAAGTTCCTCCAGTTGGAGCACCTGTTAATGTTTTTGTCTCTCCTTCAGTGATATCTGCTGTTGATGTTGTATTGTCAGCAACTACATTACATACTGGTGTTACTGTAAAAGTTACATCATCAAAAGTTGCAGCACAATCTCCATCTGCAGCAATCGTATAACGAATTACAACAGTTGTATCAGTATTGATATCAGCTGGTGTATAAGTTGTTCCATTGATGTTTCCACCACCAGAAACAATTGACCAAGTTCCTCCAGTTGGAGCTCCTGTTAATGTTTTTGTCTCTCCTTCTGTAATATCAGCTGTTGATGTTGTATTATCAGCAACTACATTACAAACTGGTGTTACTGTAAACGTAACATCATCAGAAGTTGCAGCACAATCTCCATCTGCAGCAATCGTGTAACGAATTACAACAGTTGTATCTGTATTGATATTGTCTGGTGTGTACGTTGTTCCATTGATGTTTCCACCACCAGAAACGATTGACCAAGTTCCTCCAGTTGGAGCGCCTGTTAATGTTTTTGTTTCTCCTTCAGTGATATCTGCTGTTGATGTTGTATTGTCAGCAACTACATCACACACTGGTGTTACTGTAAAAGTTACATCATCTGTTGTTGCAGCACAATCTCCATCTGCAGCAATTGTATAACGAATTACAACAGTTGTATCTGTATTGATATTGTCTGGTGCGTATGTTGTTCCATTGATGTTTCCACCACCAGAAACGATTGACCAAGTTCCTCCATTTGGAGCGCCTGTTAATGTTTTTGTCTGTCCTTCTGTTATTGAAGCTGTTGATGTTGTGTTATCAGCAACAGAGCAAACAGTTAAAGTTGCCGAATTTACCTCATAAATACAGTTGTTATTATCATGTGTAATTACAGAGTAATATACGCTACCATTTAAACCTGTAACATTGCTAATATTCAAAGTTGCAGATGTCGTATTAGAATAAACCCCTCCATTATTAATAATTGTACCACCATTATTTGGATCTCCTAAATACCATTTGTAATTTATACCTGAATTTGAGTTACCAGGAGTTCCGTAAACAGGAGTTCCTGTATTATAACTTGTTGCATTATCTGCTGTTGCTGTTACGTTAAAAGTAGCTGAATCTCCTTCAGATTTAGTTTCATTAGATGGAGTTGAAGTTACATTGATTTTGGTTGCTTTAACTTCATTACCAGTTATACCATTATATCCATTGGTTCCACCTGTAACTTTACCATAAGAATCATACCCTGTACCGTCTAAAATACCATCTGCAGGATTAGCATCAACACCTCCAGATTCTATAGCATCAGGACAGCCATCATTATCTGAGTCTAAATCTAAAGAGTTTGGGATACCATCATTATCGAAATCGCAATTACCAGATAAAATTGAAAAAGGTATTGTTGTTTTAGAAATATTTGAGCTTTTGTATGAAGCAGAAAGTACATGGTCTCCAGAATTTTCAAAAAATAAAATTGTAATTGAATGGTAACCTGCATTTAGAAAAATATCGCCCTCTTTTTCTGAATTAGAATGAAGTCCATCATTATTTACAACTTCAGTACCATTTATATATAATTTAGATCCATCATCAGAACTTGTATAAAAAGTATAGGTATTAGTTGCTGCTATATTAATATATCCTGTATATCTAATACTATAAGTAGTAACATCATTAGGTGTTGCTATTTGTTGAAGTGCAGTTACATTAAAATCAGAAACTGTTCCTGTTTTAATTGCTCCGCTTGTAGGTATGTTATCAGCCTTATTGTCATAAGGTAATGAATTATAAAATTCATAATTCAAAGAACCAGCACAATCAGTATTTTCATTTACATCTAATATCCCATCATTATCATCATCTAAATCACATATATTGTTAATACCATCTGCATCTGGGTCATTAGCAGTAACTACTCCAACAGTTGCACCATCTGTACAAGGATTTGAGACTACTGGAGTTACTGTGAAAATTACATAATCATAAGTCCAAGCACAATTTCCATTAGCAGGAATAGAGTACTTAATTTTAACTTCTGTATTTGTATTAATATCATCAGGAGTATAAGTGGTTCCATTAATAGTTCCACCACCATAAATAATTGACCAAGTTCCACCAGAAGGAGTTCCTGTTAAGGTTTTAGTTTCACTTTGAGTAATTGAAGCAGTAGATGTAGTATTGTCTGCAGTAAGACATACAGGAGTTACTGTAAAAGTTACATCATCAGTTGTAGCTGCACAAGAGCCATCAGCTGCGATTGTATATCTTATTTTTACAGTTGTGTTTGTGTTAATATTATCTGGAGTATACGTAGTTCCGTTTATAGTTCCACCACCAGAAACGATTGACCAAGTTCCTCCTGAAGGAGTACCTGATAATGTTTTTGTTTGTCCTTCAGTAATATCAGCTGTTGATGTTGTATTGTCAGCAGTATCACAACTAACACAATTAATTACTTCAATGGCATCTAATTCATAATCTGTATGATTTATATCTCCTTTATCGAATGCTACATATCTAAAACTAGAATTTGAGGTTACAGTTGTAGTAATAAAATTTTTAGAAGTAGTTTGAGGTCTTGTAGGATGATTTGTAAAACCAGAACTAGAAGAAGTAGATTCTGATAAATCTATATACGCTGTTCCTGATTCACTATTTCTTACACGCCAAGTAATTTTATATTGAGTTCCTGCAGGAAAAACATTATTAAAGTCTACAATTAATTGTTGGTTACTATTATGAATTTCTGCATAGCTTCCATCTGGAGCACCAGCAATATTATACTTACCTACTACACTATTTTGATTACTTTCATAAGAAGCATAAGTACTTGTACAATTAGAACCTGAACCAGAAGCAACTGTAACTGTATAGTCTGTAAAACATCCATCTATGTTTGTAAAAACTCTAATAATATATTGACCTCCACTATTGGGAGCGTTTGAAACTAAAGTTGTCGGTAATGAATTTGGAATTTTTGTTGCAGTTGCAATTGTAGTTGCCCCATTGTAACTTGAAGCATTTAATGAACTTACTCCATAATACTGAGCACCAGATGCAGATTCTAAAATAATTTCGCCATTATTATTTGTAGGTGCATTTGTACTTGTTGTAATTGATGGAGGAGTAGGACAACAGTTTGAAGAAGCATTTTCATTTAAAATAACCTCTGGCTGTCTATTACTATTTTGAGGAATTAACCAAATTACATTTGAAGCAGGAAGATAATTAGTATTAACCGCTTGTTTTAAGTCATTAACAGTATAAGTATTACCATCTCCTCCTACCCAAGAGTAATTATAACTACTTGTATCTAACCCATTTGTATAATGCCAAACAACAACAGCAATAGCTCTATAAAAATTAGAAGTAAGAGATGTTGAACTAGATGCAAAGCTAGGATATTTAATTACAGATAAAGTTCTTTGTACTTTATCTAAAATCTGAGCATCAGTATAATTATTATTCCCAAAATTAATATATGTAAGAGGTGTTAATGTTGTATTGAAAACATCATTTACTTTTGGAGCTTCACTTGGAAGATCTAAACAAAAAGAAGGTGTTCCGCTATTGTTTATAGTAGATCTAGAGATTCCCCAAGAACTTTCTTCTGTAATTAAAAGTGAACTTTCTGGAGAACAAACACTTGTCTTATTTGTAGAAGTATAAGCATCTAAACTTAAAACATTTCTCTTTGTTTTAGTTTTAGATGTAATTCCACTTGATTGCCTAATACTTGCTTTACCATTCGCATCATTAAAACTTTTACTCTCGTTTTGAGAATAAAAACTTACTGAGCTTAAAAAAGCAACGATAAGTAAGGTTGATAATTTGTTTAGGTTTAAACTTTTAAAAAGATTAAACTCTAGGGTTTGGTTTTTTGTAATTTTTTTCATGGCGTGAAAAAGTTTATAATTAGGGTTACAACTTTTATTCTCCTGGGAACAAGACTTAGAGGTTTTGGACTTAGGGAAAAAATTGTTGAAAGGTTGTTAATTATCCATCATTATTTTATTTTAGGTGAAATAAAATAATATAGAAATCTTAACTAAATACTATTATTATAGTATAGTTGATTTAAAAATAAATTGAGATTTGTTAAACAAATGGTCTAATGTTTTAAATACTGATAGTATCAGTAAATTTTGCAGTTTAGGGTGTACTTTTTTCCTCATTGAAAAAGTTTTAATTTAGGGTTAACAATTTTATTATTAAGAACAAAATTATAAAATTTTAGTCTTAGGGATACTTTTTTTCGATTAAGGACAGTATTCTTTCGGTAACTGACACCTCAAAAGATTAATTTGCTTACAAAAAATTAAATGAGGGTAAAATCATTGAGTCTCAGGGAGAAATCAATGAAATAAATAATTGATATAAGCCTACAAATTTAATACATTATTAATAACAAATAAAATAAATTTAACACAAAAGAAGTAAAATAAACCTATATCACACTTAAGATGTTAATTATCAATTAATTACGTTTTTAAAATATTTGTAAATTATTGGAAATCAGTCTATAAATATTTAAAATATGAACCATTTTTTTATAAAAATACAGCTAAAAAAATCTATAAACCATTCAAAATCAGTAGCGAAAAATCAAACTTAAATATAAATAGATAGCTTTGAATATAGTTAAATTTAATATTTTTAAATGATTAGTTTATCAACTTTAAAAAATAAAATTAATATTATTTCTGTCTGAAATAAACAGTAACAGGTACTCCAGAAAAATCATAAATTTCCCTTAATTTATTTTCTAAAAACCTTCTGTAAGGATCTCTTACATATTGAGGTAAATTACAGAAAAAAGCAAATTGCGGAGTTGCTGTAGGCAACTGCATACAATATTTAATTTTCACAAATTTCCCTTTAGTAGCTGGTGGTGGATAACTTTTAATGATGTCTAACATTACATCATTCAATTTACTTGTAGGTATTTTCTTTTTTCTCTTTTCAAAAACTTCTACAGCAGTTTCTATCGCTTTAAATAAACGTTGTTTTGTAAGTGCAGAAATAAAAATAATAGGCACATCTGTAAAAGGTTCAATTTGCTTTCTAACCATCGCTTCAAAATCTCTTAAAGTGTTGGTTTCTTTCTCAATTAAATCCCATTTATTAATTAAAATCACAATACCTTTTCTGTTTTTTTCTGCCAACCAAAATATATTTTGATCTTGGCCTTCAAAACCACGAGTGGCATCAACAACTAATATAATTACATCTGCATATTCTATAGAACGCACTGCACGCATTACAGAATAAAATTCTAAATCTTCTTTTACTTTTGATTTTTTTCGGATTCCAGCTGTATCAACCAAATTAAAATCGAAACCAAATCTGTTATATTTTGTATCGATAGAATCTCTTGTAGTTCCAGCGATATTGGTTACAATATTCCTATCTTTACCTATTAAAGAATTTATAAAAGATGATTTTCCAGCATTTGGTCGTCCAACAACCGCAAATCTTGGTAATTCTTCTTTATCTGCATCAAAAGGTTCTGGATCTGGCATTTCTGCAACCAAAGCATCTAATAAATCTCCAGTTCCACTTCCATTAATTGACGCAATTGTAAAATATTCGCCCAAACCAAGATTATAAAATTCTATAGCATCTGGCTCACGCATTGCGTTATCAACTTTATTAACAACTGTAAAAATTGGTTTTTTTACCTTGCGTAAAAGTTTAGCAACTTCAGCATCCATAGGTGTTATACCATCTTCTACATTTACTACAAAAACTATTAAATCTGCTTCTTCAATAGCAAGATTTACTTGTTTTCTTATTTCTCCTTCAAAAATATCATCAGAACCAGTAATGTAACCACCAGTATCTATCACCGAAAATTCTTTTCCATTCCAGTCAGATTTTCCATAATGCCTGTCTCTTGTAACTCCGCTAACAGAATCTACAATTGCTTCTCTTCTTTGAACCAGTCTATTAAAAAGTGTTGACTTTCCTACATTTGGTCTTCCTACAATGGCAACAATACTATTCATTTTGTGTTGATATTTTTTGCAAAGATACAATTTACTGTACGAAAAATAATTGTAAATTTAAACTGTTATTAAACTGATTTTAATGAGTGCAAAAATTAACCTTTTCATAGAGAAAAGAAATAGTGAAATTTCTTTAAGACCTCGATTTACAATTGAGTTAAAAGAAAAGAAACAAGAGGTTTTAAATCGTTTTGCAGATGAGTTTAAAAAAGAAACCACAAAATTTAGTGGTAGTTTTGTTGATGGACATCTTTTTATTTCTGTTTCTAAGAAAGATGAGCATTTTTGGTCACCTCAATTGCATTTAGAAATAGTAGAAGAATCTGATAATACAGCAACCTTAAAAGGATTATTTGGACCAAAACCACAGGTTTGGACACTCTTTATGTTTATTCATTTTATAATAGGATGTTCTTTTTTAGCGTTTTGTGTAGTTTTATACACAAGAATTTCTTTAAATGAATCTATCTTTTTTCCAATTATTATGATGATAGTTTTGCCTTTTATTTGGATTGTTCTTTATATGTTAGGAAAAATAGGCAAAGACACAGGAAAAAATCAAATGAAGAATTTGCACGATTTTATGATAAATACAATCAATTCTTAATCTAATTTTCAGAGACTTACAATTAAAATTCCTCGTAAGAAAAGGTTGTTTTTTAGGGTGTTTTCCCCCTTTTTTGTTAAATCTTATGATTTTATAATAGCAAATTATATAGCACCTCTTAAAACACAAAAAACTGATATAGAGGTATTTAAATTTATTTTTTTATTTTATTTTTGATATAATTTTATAGAATTGTTTTTTGTTGCGTATTTTTCTAATTTTATTTTCGTTATTTTTGAATATCAAACTAATAGTATTTAAAATATTATTCTATCCCCCCAAAAGCTATTTCCCTCGAATTTTTTAAGCTCTGAGCATATATATTTTAAGTATTTAAAACCTACTTATGAAACTATATTTACTCCCAATCTTTTTATTTTTCTTTACAAATCTTTTATTTTCTCAAGAAAATATAGCTACTTCTGGAGGTAATGCTACTGGTTCAGGATCTTCTAGCTATACTATTGGTCAGCTGTTTACAGCCACAAATGTTTCAAATAGCGGTTCTGTATTACAAGGAATTCAGCAAAGCATAGAGTTGTTTACGTTAGCAAATCCAAATGTAAAATCTTTTGCTTTAGAAGCAATTACATTTCCAAATCCGACAAAGGATAATATCATTTTATCTATTTCAAATACTGAAATTGAAAAACTTGTTTTTTCAATTTTCGATATTCATGGAAGGTTATTAAAAAAAGAGAACATACATACAAAACTGACTACTATCAATATAAAAAACTTTCCAACTGGTATTTACTTGCTTAAAGTTCATCACCATAAAAAACAATTGAAAGTATTTAAAATTATAAAAAACTAACTATGAAAAGAATATTACTAATTTTAGCGCTTACTTTTACTACGATTGGGTTTTCACAAACACCAGAAAAAATGAGTTATCAAGCCATTATAAGAGATGCAAATGATAACCTGTTGAGTAATAAATCTATTGGCTTACAAATAAGCATTTTACAAAACACAGCTACAGGAAAAACAGTCTATTTAGAAACACACACACCAACAACTAATATTAATGGCTTAATTACCATAGAAATAGGAACTGGATTTGTAGTATCTGGTGTTTTTTCTCAAATAGATTGGAGCTCAGGAAATTATTTTATAAAATCTGAAACAGATCCTTTAGGAGGAACAGATTATTCAATTTCTGGCACTAGCCAACTCTTGAGTGTTCCTTATGCATTACATGCAAAAACGGCAGAAAATTTTTCAGCATACAAAATAGGTGATGCTGCACATGGAGGAATAGTTTTTTGGGTTGATGAAAGTGGGCAACATGGTTTGGTATTTTCAGCTAATGAAATATCAGATGCTACAAAATGGTTTGCAGGCACATTTGGTTCCACTCAAGCAAAAGGTAATGGAGTTGGTGCTGGTAAAGCAAACTCTAGTATCATAATTTCATCGCATGTTTTTCTTGGTGATGATGGTGAGCTTTATGCTGCCAGATTGTGTAATGAACTTGAAGTTGTGTCAAATAATGTAATTTATGGAGATTGGTATTTGCCTAGTGTTTTCGAACTAAAATTAATGTCTCTAAATGTGGCTACTTTAAATGCTACAACTACTTCTATAAGTGGAGACAATTTATCAAATAACTTTTATTGGAGTTCTACAGAGGCATCAAATAGTATGTCTAAAATTGTAAACCCAACTAACGGTCAAGAATCTAGTGTTTTAAAAGGTAGCTTAAATAGGGTTAGAGCTGTAAGAACATTTTAATTTTTAACAATTTACCAAATGGATAAAATTAAAACTGTACTTATAGATACTGATGAATCTTTTTTAAGAAGATTAAACAGCTTACTTGCAAACTTTAAAGAAGTCGAAGTTATTGGTGCTTTTGAAAACGCAAACGAAGGATTAGACTTTATACTAAAAAATGAACCAGATTTAGCTTTTGTACAAATTGAAATGCCAAATCTTTCTGGTTTAGAAATTGCAGAAGAAATTAGCAAAAGAGAAACCAATGTAAAAATAATATTAGTTTCTGAACATTCTCATTATGCTGTTAAAGCTTTAAAAGTAATGGTTTTCGATTATCTTCTAAAACCTATTTCTATTGATGAATTAAAAACTTCTCTACAACGTTTCAACATAAAATATAAAATAAACTTAAACAATAGAGAGCTGCAAATTATTAGAGAAATGTCGAACGGATTAAGTAGTCAAAATATTGGTGAAAAACTATGCATTAGTAGGCATACAGTAGATACATATAGAAGAAGTATTTTAGAAAAAACAGCATGTCAAAATACAGCGCAATTAATTAAGTTCTCCTTAAAAAGCGGACTTATTTAAAAACTTAATTCGCTGAATTGTAGCATATAACCGATAATTTACTCATTAATGAGGTTGAATAGTATCAATTGTGATGATGGTTTAACTTAAGGTAAATAGTATTTTTGTAGACTAAAGTATTTTGGAATTTTTGTTTTTAATAGTTAAAAAGAATGCGTTAGATTCTAATAATTATGATTAATATCAAATTTATTTTAGTTAAAATATTTTTTATTCAATAAGAAAATATTTTTTTTACTCCCCTTCAAAAAAGTACACCCCCAAAAAAATTAAACAAACATTACTCCCCTAAAATAATGTGATATACTGCAATTGCAGTTATAAATATATAATAAAGTTTTTTAAAACACCTAACTACGATAGCTATGAAAAGACAATTACTATTTATTTTAGTATGCTTATTTGTATTAAACTACACTTCAGCTGAAATTCCATTTAACGATTTTAACTTTGCACCAACAGATATAATATTATCTTCAGAAGCTATAAATGAGAACAAATCCTCAGGAACAACAGTAGGTACGTTATCATCTACAGATGCGGATTTTGGAGATACATTTACCTATACTTTAGTTGCTGGAATAGGAGATGCAGACAATGCATCTTTTTCCATTTCAGGTTCAGACTTATTAAGTGCTGCAAGTTTTAATCATGAAATGAAAGATTCTTATTCTATAAGAGTTAGAACTACAGATGCTAATGGCTTATGGTACGAAGAAGAGTTTACCATTACAGTAAATGATATTAATGAAATACCTACAGACAGTGCGTTGACATCAACAAATATAAATGAGAATGAATCTTCAGGAACTACAGTGGGTGCTTTATCAACTACAGATGTAGATGATGGAGATACGTTTACCTATACTTTGGTTGCTGGAACAGGCGATACAAACAATGCATCTTTTTCCATTTTAGGTTCTGACTTATTAAGTGGAGCAAGTTTTAATCATGAAATTAAGGATTCTTATTCCATAAGAATACAAACTACAGATGCAAATGGTTTATCTTATGCTCAAGGCTTTATCATTACAGTAAATGATGTTAACGAAATACCAACAGATATCGCATTATCATCAACGGATATAAATGAGAATGAATCTTCAGGAACAACAGTAGGTACATTATCAACTACAGATGTAGATGATGGAGATACATCTACCTATACGTTAGTTGCTGGAGCAGGAGATACAAATAATGGATCTTTCTCTATTTCAGGTTCAAGCTTATTAAGTGGGGCAAGTTTTGATTATGAAATTAAAGATTCTTATTCCATAAGAATAAGAACTACAGATGCTAATGGCTTATCGTATGATGAAACCTTTACCATTAATGTAAATGATGTTAATGATACACCAACAGATATGGTATTATCATTAACAAATATTGATGAAAATGAAGCATCAGGAACAACAATAGGTGCTTTATCGACTACAGATGCAGACGCTGTGGATTCTTTTACATATACTTTGGTGACTGGAACAGGAGATACAGATAATGGATCCTTTTCTATTTCAGGTTCAGATTTATTAAGTGCTGCTATTTTTGATTATGAAACTCAAGATTCTTATTCTATAAGAGTGAGAACTACAGATGATAATGGTTTATTTTATGAGGAAACCTTTACCATTACAGTAAATGACATAAATGAAATACCTACAGACAGTGCATTATCATCAACAAATATAGATGAGAATGAATCTTCAGGAACAACAGTGGGTGCTTTATCAACTACAGATGTGGATGATGGAGATACATTTACCTATACCTTGGTTGCTGGAACAGGAGGTACAGACAATGCATCTTTTTCCATTTCAGGTGCAGATTTATTGAGTATTCCTATTTTTGATCATGAAACGAAAGATTCTTACGCTATAAGAGTGAGAACTACAGATAATAATGGTTTATTTTATGAGAAAACCTTTACTATTACAGTAAATGATATTAATGAAACACCAACAGATAGTGCTTTGTCATCAACAGATATTGATGAGAATGAAGCATCAGGAACAACAGTAGGTGCTTTATCAACAACGGATATAGATGATGGAGATACATTTACCTATACTTTAGTTGCTGGAACAGGAGATACAAATAATGGATCTTTCTCTATTTCAGGTTCAAACTTATTAAGTGGAGCAAGTTTTAATCATGAAACGAAAGATTCCTATTCAGTAAGAGTACAAACTACAGATTCAAATGGTTTATCATATGCCCAAAGCTTTATCATTATAATAAATGATATTAATGAAACATCAACAGATATTGCATTATCATCATCAGATATAGATGAGAATGAAGCATCAGGAACAACAGTAGGCGATCTATCAACTACAGATGAAGATGATGGAGATACATTTACCTATACTTTAGTTGCTGGAACAGGAGATACAAATAATGGATCTTTCTCTATTTCAGGTTCAAACTTATTAAGTGGAGCAAGTTTTAATCATGAAACGAAAGATTCTTATTCCATAAGAGTAAGATCTACAGATGTTAATGGCTTATGGTATGAAGAAGCATTTACCATTACAGTAAATAATGTTAATGAAACACCAGCAGATATGGTATTATCATCAACAGATATAAATGAGAATGAATCTTCAGGAACTACAGTAGGTGCTTTATCAACTACAGATATAGATAATGGAGATACATTTACCTATACTTTGGTTGCTGGGACAGGAGATACAGACAATGCATCTTTTTCTATTTCAAGTTCAAATTTATTGAGTGATGCTATTTTTGATCATGAAATTCAAGATTCTTATTCTATAAGAGTGAGAACTACAGATACTAATGGTTTATCATATGATGAAAGCTTTACCATTACAATAAATGACATTAATGAAACACCAACAGATATTATATTATCCTCAACAGAAATAGATGATGATCAAGTTTCAGGAACAACAGTAGGTACTTTATCAACTGCAGATGTAGATGATGGTGATACTTTTACATATACTTTAGTATCTGGAACTGGAGATACAGATAATGGATTATTTAACATTACAGCTAACGGTTTATTAAGTGCAACTGCTTTTGACTATAATGCGAAATCTACTTATTCAATTCGAGTAAGAACCACAGACAGTGGTATTTTAACTTTTGATAAAGAATTTACGATTACAATAAACGATAAAACTTCTCCTGTTATTTCAAATGTCAGAATGTCTACAAGTAATACTAATGTAGCATTTGCCAAAGTTGGAGACGTAATTACCTTAAGTTTTGATTCGGATGAAACAATAAATGCACCAACAGTATTTATTGCTAGTGAGCCTGCAAGCGTTTCAAATCCTTCAGGAAATAGTTGGATAGCTACATTAACGGTTGGGCTGGCTTCAATAGAAGGGCTTGCTGCTTTTAATATTTCAAATATATCAGATGATGATAACAATGCAGCTTTAGATGTTGCTATATTATCTTCTGGTAATGCTATTGAAATAGATAGAACAGCACCAACAGGATATGGAGTTTCAAGTGTTTTAGATCCTGTAAATATAGATAACCAAACAGCATTTACTTTTAATATTACAGGTTTAGAAAATACATCTACTTATAATTGGACAGTTACAGATGTTAACAACGCTTCAGTATCAGGTAATGGCTCAACAAATGGAGCTAATCCAATTTCTATTAGCACAAATGTTTCAAGTTTAGCTGATGGTGCACTTACAGTTACAGTATCTTCAACAGATGCTGCTGGGAATTTAGGATTGAATGAGACAGGAAATTCAGATAAAAATACAGTAAGGCCAGTAATCACTTTATTAGGTGATAATCCACAGATAATAGATGTAAATACAGTTTATGTAGAATTAGGAGCTACAGCAAATGATGATATAGATGGTGATATAACTGGAACAATAAATATTAATTCAAGTGCTATAAACTTAACGGTTGTGGGTTGTTATCCAATAATATATACTGTACTAGATTCTCATGGTAATTCAGGACAAGAAACAAGAATTGTATTTGTATTAGATCCTGGAAAACCCTGGGCAAAAAATGATTCATATACTGTAAATGAAAACAGTCAAAACAATATGCTTGCTATTATAGGGAATGATAGTTATGGAACAAATGGTCCAAATCCAAATCACCCAATAGCAATATCAGGAGCTTATACTGATAATGGAGCTAAGATTGATTTAGTAGGTAATCAAATTCAGTATACTCCAAGAACAAACTTTACAGGAGTTGATTCATTTAGTTATACAATTACAGATGATAATGGAAATGGTAGTGGAGATGGAGCTTCAGCGACAGTAACTGTAACAGTAACAGCAGCCACTGTAAATATTTCAGCAGTAGCAGATACAGCAAATGCAGTTCAAGGAAGTAATGATGTAGTTGTTATCGATGTTTTAGCTAATGATACTTATGGTTCAGCAGCAGCACATGCAACTGAGTCATTAACATTACCTTCATTAACAAGTACACAAGGCGCAACTTTATCAGTAGTAAATGGAACTATTGGTTATGTAGCGTCAGCACTTTTTGCAGGACCAACAGACACCTTTAATTATACAATTAAAGATGTAAACAATGTAACGTCAACGGCTACAGTAACAGTAACAATAGGCGCAGCAGATTCAGTAAATGGAGTTCCTTCAGCTAAATCAGATTCATTCTCAGTAGTTCAAAATACGATGACATCCTTAGCTATTTTGGCAAACAATGGATCAGGAGTAGATACTTATGGTACAGATGGAGCCCATCCAACAGGAGCATTAACTTTTATCAATGGAACAACTTCATCTAAGAGTGTTAAGCAAATAGAAAGTGGAAATGTTGCAAACAATATTATTGTTAATGGAACTGAGATAGAATATACACCAGTAACAGGATTTACAGGATCAGATAGTTTTTATTACATGATTACTGATGGTAGTGGAGATACTTCAATAGCTCAAGTTATGATCACAGTAACAGAGGTAGCATCACCAACCGCAAATGATGATGCAGCAACTGTAGCTGCAGGAACTTTAGTAGCAAAAACGATTGATGTATTAGCAAATGATAGTTTTGGATCAGATGGTCCAGGAGTTACACCATTAGCAATTACCAATGTAAATGGAAGTACATCTACACTAAATATAGTTGATAGTAAAGTAACTTATATTCCAGATGCAGCATTAGTAGATGGAGACACAGAGACTATTGAATACACCATAACTGATGGTAGTGGAGATACTACAACAGCAGAAATCACAATCACTATAGGAGCTGGAACAAGCACAAACGATACACCAACTGCAAAAGATGATGCAGTAACAGTAGCACAGAATAGTATGGATAATGTGATTAGTATTTTATTAAATAATGGAAATGGAGCAGATGATTATGGAATAGATTTAGCAAATGCAAATCATCCAATATCATTATCAGCATTTTTCACGGATAATGGAGGTGAATTAGAATTAGTTGGAGAAACTGTATTGTATACGCCAAGAACAAACTTTACAGGAGTAGATACCTTTGGCTATATAATTACTGATGGCAGTGGAGATGGAGCTTCAGCGACAGTAACTGTAACAGTAACAGCAGCCACTGTAAATATTTCAGCAGTAGCAGATACAGCAAATGCAGTTCAAGGAAGTAATGATGTAGTTGTTATCGATGTTTTAGCTAATGATACTTATGGTTCAGCAGCAGCACATGCAACTGAGTCATTAACATTACCTTCATTAACAAGTACACAAGGCGCAACTTTATCAGTAGTAAATGGAACTATTGGTTATGTAGCGTCAGCACTTTTTGCAGGACCAACAGACACCTTTAATTATACAATTAAAGATGTAAACAATGTAACGTCAACGGCTACAGTAACAGTAACAATAGGCGCAGCAGATTCAGTAAATGGAGTTCCTTCAGCTAAATCAGATTCATTCTCAGTAGTTCAAAATACGATGACATCCTTAGCTATTTTGGCAAACAATGGATCAGGAGTAGATACTTATGGTACAGATGGAGCCCATCCAACAGGAGCATTAACTTTTATCAATGGAACAACTTCATCTAAGAGTGTTAAGCAAATAGAAAGTGGAAATGTTGCAAACAATATTATTGTTAATGGAACTGAGATAGAATATACACCAGTAACAGGATTTACAGGATCAGATAGTTTTTATTACATGATTACTGATGGTAGTGGAGATACTTCAATAGCTCAAGTTATGATTACAGTAACAGAGGTAGCATCTCCAACCGCAAATGATGATGCAGCAACTGTAGCTGCAGGAACTTTAGTTACAACAACAATTGATGTACTGGCAAATGATAGTTTCGGATCAGATGGTCCAGGAGTTACTCCTTTAGCAATTACGAATGTAAACGGAAGTACCTCTACACTAAATATAGTTGATAGTAAAGTAACTTATATTCCAGATGCAACATTAGTAGATGGAGACACAGAGACTATTGAATATACCATAACTGATGGAAGTGGAGATACTACAACAGCAGAAATCACAATCACTATAGGAGCTGGAACAAGCACAAACGATACACCAACTGCAAAAGATGATGCAGTAACAGTAGCACAGAATAGTATCGATAATGTGATTAGTATTTTATTAAATAATGGAAATGGAGCTGATGATTATGGAATAGATTTAGCAAATGCAAATCATCCAATATCATTATCAGCATTTTTCACGGATAATGGAGGTGAATTAGAATTAGTTGGAGAAACTGTATTGTATACGCCAAGAACAAACTTTACAGGAGTAGATACCTTTGGTTATATAATTACTGATGGCAGTGGAGATGGAGCTTCAGCGACAGTAACTGTAACAGTAACAGCAGCCACTGTAAATATTTCAGCAGTAGCAGATACAGCAAATGCAGTTCAAGGAAGTAATGATGTCGTTGTTATCGATGTTTTAGCTAATGATACTTATGGTTCAGCAGCAGCACATGCAACTGAGTCGTTAACATTGCCTTCATTAACAAGTACACAAGGCGCAACTTTATCAGTAGTAAATGGAACTATTGGTTATGTAGCGTCAGCACTTTTTGCAGGACCAACAGACACCTTTGATTATACAATTAAAGATGTAAACAATGTAACGTCAACGGCTACAGTAACAGTAACAATAGGCGCAGCAGATTCAGTAAATGGAGTTCCTTCAGCTAAATCAGATTCATTCTCAGTAGTTCAAAATACGATGACATCCTTAGCTATTTTGGCAAACAATGGATCTGGGGTAGATACTTATGGTACAGATGGAGCGCATCCAACAGGAGCATTAACTTTTATCAATGGAACAACTTCATCTAAGAGTGTTAAGCAAATAGAAAGTGGAAATGCTGCAAACAATATTATTGTTAATGGAACTGAGATAGAATATACACCAGTAACAGGATTTACAGGATCAGATAGTTTTTATTACATGATTACTGATGGTAGTGGAGACACTTCAATAGCTCAAGTTATGATCACAGTAACAGAGGTAGCATCACCAACCGCAAATGATGATGCAGCAACTGTAGCTGCAGGAACTTTAGTAGCAAAAACGATTGATGTATTGGCTAATGATAGTTTTGGATCAGATGGTCCTGGAGTTACACCATTAGCAATTACGAATGTAAATGGAAGTACATCTACACTAAATATAGTTGATAGTAAAGTAACTTATATTCCAGATGCTGCATTAGTAGATGGAGACACAGAGACTATTGAATATACCATAACTGATGGTAGTGGAGATACTACAACAGCAGAAATCACAATCACCATAGGAGCTGGAACAAATACTAACGATACGCCAACTGCAAAAGATGATGCAGTAACAGTTCTTAGAAACAGTACAAACAATGATATCTTTATCTTATTGGATAATGGAAATGGAGCAGATGATTATGGAGCAGATTTAGCAAATCCAAATCATCCAATATCACCATTACCTGGAGCAACAGATATAGGAGGAACATTAGTATTAGATGGTAACAAAGTAGTTTATACACCAAAATTAAACTTTACAGGAGTAGATACTTTTAACTATACGATTACAGATGGAAATGGAGATTCAGATACAGCAACTGTAACTATAACTGTTGCAGTAGCTAAAAACTCAACAGATGACTTTAATAGTTCTCAAATTAAAGAATTACAAGTATCACCAAATCCAACAAGTGGGAACATAAATGTAAGACTATATTGTGCTAAAGCAGCACAAGCAACTATAGTACTATTTGATTTAACAGGTAAAGTAGTTTATAAAAGTAAACAAGATCTTACAGAAGGAAATAATACATTGAACTTCGATGTAATTTCTAAATCAGGTATTTTATTATTAAAAGTATACACTGATAAAACAAATTTTGGAACTAAAAAGATAATTTTTAAATAAATCAATATTTTTATAAAAAGAAAAAAGTGAAGTTTTAAAAAACTTCACTTTTTTTTTATTCTTAAATTCAAAGAATAGACACACTTTAAAGCAATCTATTAACTTTGATTGTAACCAAAGCGTTTCAACTGATTCTTATCACTTCTCCAGTTTTTATTAACTTTAACATACAATTCTATAAAAACTTTTTTATCAAAAAACTTCTCTAAGTCTTTTCTAGCTTCAGCACCAACTCTTTTTAAAGCACTTCCTTTATGACCGATAATGATTCCTTTTTGAGTTTCACGTTCTACCATAATTATAGAACGAATTCTAACAATATTTTCTTCCTCTACAAATTCTTCTGTTTCAACTTCTACAGAATATGGAATTTCTTTCTTATAATGCATTAGAATTTTTTCCCTGATTTTTTCATTTACAAAGAAACGTTCAGGTTTATCTGTTAATTGATCTTTAGGATAAAATGCAGGTCCTTCTGGTAAAAGTTCTTTTATTTTTTCAAAAACAGCAGAAACTCCAAACCCTTCTAAAGCAGAAATAACAAACACTTCTGCATTCGGCACTTTAGTTCTCCAATATTCAATTTTTTGTTCAACTTCTTCTTGAGAAGATTTATCAATTTTGTTTAATAGAAGAATAATAGGTATTTCACTATGAATAATTCTTTTAAAGAAAGCTTCGTTTTTTAACTCCATCTCCCCTACTTCAACCATGTAAATAAGAATATCGGCATCTTCAAAAGCAGATTTCACAAAATCCATCATAGAAGATTGCAACTCATAGGCAGGTTTTATAATTCCTGGAGTATCAGAAAATACAACCTGATAGTTATCTTCATTTACAATTCCTAAAATTCGATGCCTTGTTGTTTGTGCTTTTGGCGTTATAATGGAGAGTTTTTCGCCCACCAAAGCATTCATCAAAGTAGATTTACCTACGTTAGGATTTCCTATAATATTTACAAAACCAGCTTTATGTATCATATTACAAAGATAATTCCTTTTTACTTTTGTTTATATTTTAGAGTATTAAAAAATAATTAAAATAAAGCTTGGAAAATAGTTTCATTGTTTTGTATCTTTGCAGTCCAATAATTTAAGCGAAATTATGAATCGCAAAGTTAATAGCTAAATTTAAATAATTGGAACCCAAATCGCGGGATAGAGCAGTAGGTAGCTCGTCGGGCTCATAACCCGAAGGTCACTGGTTCGAGTCCAGTTCCCGCTACAAAATAAAAGTCAAAACTTAATTGTTTTGACTTTTTTGTTTTTAAAATATACTCATAATACAATTACAACTTCGTATTAATTAAATATTTAAGACTAAAAAAAATAGTATTTAGTTTCATAACTTTGATTTTCGTACTCTTTTTTTTAATAATTTAGCGTAAACTAAGCTTCTATTTTACTCGCCATAAAAGAGTTAGTTGAAACTTTAATAACATTAACAACTATGTTATTTATTATAAAGAATCGCTTTTATGAAATTTAATGTTTTCGAAATTTTAAAGAAGAAATTAAAAAAAAGTATTTCCTATATAAAAAAACATCCATTTAAAAGTATATTTTACCTAATTGCTCTTGTTATCTGTTCTGCAATTTTGTTAATAACACTTACTTACGCAGGTGTTTTTGGTAAATTACCTACAAAGGATTTCTTACTGCAACTTAAAACACCACTTACATCTACACTTTACGCCAGCAATAAAGAACAAATTGGTTTTTACTACCTTCAAAATAGATCGAATATAGATAGTACAGAAATACCAAAAGCCTTAAAAGATGCTTTAATTGCAACTGAAGATAATAGGTTTTACGAACACAATGGAGTTGATTATAAAAGTTATGGCCGCGTTTTTATAAAATCGGTAATCTTGAGACAAAATGCAGGTGGTGGAAGCACTTTAACACAACAAGTAGCAAAAAACACATTTGGGAGAAAAAATCATTTTTTATTCTCTACACCTATCAATAAAATAAAAGAAATTTTTATTGCAAGAAAATTAGAGAAAATTTACACAAAAGATGAAATTTTATTATTGTATTTAAACACTGTAACTTTTGGAGAAAATATTTACGGAATAGAAAAAGCTGCGTTTCGTTTTTTTAACAAACCTCCAGCAAAATTATCAATTGCTGAATGCGCTACACTTGTAGGTTTGCTAAAAGCACCAACATTTTACAATCCTAGAAGAAACCCTGAACGTGCAACAAAAAGAAGAAATGTGGTACTGCAACAAATGGTTAAATATAATTATTTATCTATTGATGAGCAACAAAAAGCACAGACACCCTTAAAATTAAATTACCAAGAACCTAAAAAATTATCATCATTAAATTCTTATTTTAAAGAATATATAAATACTGAATTTAATACTTGGGCAAAAGAAAACCCAGCAAAAGATGGGCATATTTATAATTTAGAAACAGATGGTTTAAAAATATATTCCACCTTAAATAGTTCTGTACAAAAATCGAGCGAAAAAGCGATGTTAAGACAAATGATAAATCTTCAGAAATTGATGGATTTACATTGGGAAGCTCTAAGTACAGAAGGTGGAAAAGAAGCCTTGCTCAAAAAATTGCTTTATCAAACAAATAGTGTAAAAAAATGGAAATCTGAAGGTAAAAGTGATGTTGAAATAGACCGACTTTCATCAGAAAAAAAACAACGAAAACATTATACGCTTCCTTCAGGAAATGATCAAAAATTACAATCTTTAAAAGATTCTATTGCAACAGCTATTAACAGATTGCACACTGGCTTACTTACAATTAACAGCCAAAATGGAAAAATCTTGGGCTATGTTGCAGGTATCGATTATGGTATGAGTCAAAAAGATAATATTTTAGAGAAAAAACAAGTAGGCTCTACTTTTAAGCCTATAACCTATTTAGCAGCACTCGAAAAAGGTAAAAATCCTTGTGATTTTTATGACAATAACTTAAGAACTTATAAAGATTACGAAAACTGGCAACCAAGAAATTCGAGTGGAAAATATGGAGGAAGTTACACTATGCATGGTGCATTAGCAAACTCTGTAAACACAATTTCGGTTCGTATACAGATGGAGGTTGGTATAGAACCTGTTCAAAAATTGGCAGAAAAAATGGGAATTACAGCAACATTACCCAAAGTACCCTCTATTGTTTTGGGTACTGGAACTATTTCTCTTTTTGATATGGTTACTGCTTATGCAAGTATTTCAAATGGTGGCAAACGTATAAAACCTTATGCAATTGAGCGTATTGAAGATGATAAAGGAGCTATTTTATACCAAGCAAAACCAACATACAGCAATCGAGTTGCTAGTGAACAGAATGTAAAAAAATTACAACAAATGATGGGATCAGTTTTAACAGAAGGCACAGCTTCTCGCATTCAAAATTATGCGATTCCTATTAATTTAATTGGTAAAACAGGTACCACTCAAAACAATGGAGATGGTTGGTTTATTGCCTGTTCTCCAGAAATTGTGGTTGGTTCTTGGGTTGGTACTTTTGATAAAAGAGCGCAATTTAAAAGTACCAATATGGGTTCTGGAGCAAATACAGCATTACCAATGGTGGCATCAGTTTTTAAGGATTTAAGTCTTTGGAATAAAACTATGCTCACAAATTTTGAGTATGAAAAAACCTATTTTGATTGCCCTCCTTTTTTAGAAATGAATTCAGTAGATGCTGTGGAATATATAAAAACAGACAGTACCTTTATCAATCAACAAAAAATAAAAGATTCTATTTTTGAAAATTCCAAAATAATGACAGATTCAATTTTAGAAAATCAATAAATAAGAACGCTCGTAGATTTTTTATCTTATATATATTGATTAATTTTTTTTCAGATTTATCACTAATTTTAAAAAAAATAAAATAGAAAATATCACATATCATATTGAAAACTGTACTTAGTCTTCGAATATTGAAAAAAAAGCTCTTTTTGAGCAATAATTAAATATATTTGTGAATGAAACTTCAAACAAAAGAAATGAAAAAAATACTTTACGCATTTGTAATTTTCTCTTTAGTTTTTTCAGGATGTACGAGTCCAAAAACAGAAGAAGAAGAAATGAACGATACTCCTACTGCTGTTGATGATTCTTCTTCAACAAACGAAAATACGGCTGTTAATATTAATGTTTTAGCAAATGATAGTTTTGGTAATGATGGCCCTAATACTGGCTCAATTTCTACACTTTCTACAACTACAATAAATGGAGCTAGCATAGCTGTAAATAATGCAGGAACTCCAAATGACCCAACAGATGACACTATAGATTACAATCCTGAAACTAATTTTAACGGAGCAGATACTTTTGATTATAGGATTACTGATAGTAATGGAGATACTTCTTCTGCTACTGTGAGTGTAAATGTTATTCCTCCAACAGGACCAGCATTAGGAACTGTTTTTAACGATGGAACGTTAAAATACACAATAACAAGTGCAAGTAATAATGAAGTTTCTGTAGAAAAAAATACAGACGATGGTCCTTCAGGTGCATTAGAGATCCCAGAGACTATTAATCAATTTGATATAAATTACAGTGTTACAAGTATTGTAGACGAAGGTTTTGCTTATACTTATAACATTACCAGTGTTACGATTCCAAACAGCGTAAGAAGTGTAGGTAATTTAGCTTTTTACGATTCTCAAGCAATTACGAGTGTAAATATTGCAGATTCTGTTACAGAAATTGGGCATGATGCTTTTGGTAGATGTATCAGTTTATCTACTATTAACATTCCTGCTGGAACATCTCATTTATCAGATGGTCTTTTTGCTAGTAATCGAAGTTTAGCAAATATTACAATTCCAAGCAATATTACAAGTATAGGAAACAGTGTTTTTTATGATTGTAGCAGTTTAAATAATGTTACAATTCCTAGCAGTGTTGTAAATGCTAATATGGGAACATCTGTTTTTGGTTTGTGCGCTAGTTTAACAAATATTACTTTTCCTAATACCTTTACAACAATTCCTAATGAAACGTTTTATGCTTGTAATAGTTTAGAAAACTTTACAATTCCAAATAACATCACTACAATAGGTTCATCAGCATTTTATGAATGTAGTGTATTAAAGGAAATTAATATACCTGCAACTGTTTCTTCTATTGGAGAATCTGCTTTTGGTGCTTGTATCAACTTAACCAAAGCTGTTATCCCTAATAATATTACAAGTTTACCAAACAATCTTTTTTATGAGTGCTCATCACTTAAAGAAGTTAATATTCCAAATGGAGTAACTAGCATTGGAAGTAGTATTTTTTATGCGTGTGCTACTCTAGAAGACATTGTTTTACCTAACAGCATTACAAGTATTGGAAATAGTGCATTTGGTAATTGCCCTCAATTGAAAAATTTTGATTTACCAACTAATTTAACAACTATAGCTGCAACTACTTTTTTTAACTGTAGTAGCTTAACTGAAATTAATATTCCAAGCAGCGTAACAAGTATAGAGAATGGAGCTTTTGCAGGTTGTAATAGTATTAGTCAAATAACAATTCCTGAAGGTGTAACTTCTATTCCTAATATTGCATTTTACAATTGTAGCAGTTTAACGAAAGTTAACTTTCCAAGCACTTTAACTACAATAGGAGAAACTGCTTTTGGTAATTGCTTTAGCTTAACTACTTTCGATATTCCTAACACTATCACAAGTATTCCAAAACAAGCTTTTTTTCAATGTACTAGTTTAACAACTATAAATATTCCTAATACTATTACAAGTATTGGCGAACAAGCTTTTTATAATTGTAATGGTTTAAAAAACATGAATATTAATGTACCAACTCCAATAACTATCAATGCAAATGTTTTTGAATTTGTTGCAACAAATGGTATCGATTTAAAAGTACCTTCTAGTTCAGTAAATACATATAAAAATGCTGATATATGGAAAGGGTTTAGCTCAATAACAGCGCTTTAAAATAAAAATAAATTTTTTATTGATATAAAACAGTTTAACTAAAGTTAAACTGTTTTTTTGTTGAATGATATTAATAAAAACATCACATCAATTACAAATCATTTTGGCTTCATATTAAGAGCTATTAAACATTAAAGAAATTATGTTAATATAAAAAATCACTTCATTTAAATTAAACAAAACTCTTTAAGAAAATTATCAGTAATTTTGAAAATATATCTATATATTTGTAATTCATATATAGTTCATTCCCCCTTTAAAATATAAAAATATCAATAATAATGATGAACTCATTAAAGCTAGGTGCTATTTTTAAATCACTTAAAAATAGTAGTTTATGTCTTTTTATGTTTTTTTATATGGTTGCTCTTTCTCAAAATCAACCGAATAAAACGACCACAACAAACTACACTACCTCAACAGAAATTACTGAAGACGAATTATTTAAAACAACAAAAGAATTTGTTGCATCAAAAGAATTCAATAAAGCACTTTTAATTTTATCGAAAAATTACGATCGTTTTTCTGAAAGTTTAAATATTAATTGGTTGTATGCACACGTTTTATCTTTAAATAATGATAAAATTAAAGCTGAAGCCAAATTTAAAAAAGCAATTTCTCTTTCTCCTGATAACAAAAATTTACAAAAAGATTACGCTAGGTTTTTGTACGAAAACGGAAAATTAAATGAAGTTGAAGTTATCTTATCAAAATATATTGCAGAAGATTCAAAAGACGTTGAGTTTTTATTAATGCAAGCAAATATTAGCTTTTGGAATAGTGATGTAAAAACGGCGAGAGAAAATGTCGCTAAGATTAAAGAAATATATCCAGAAACAAATCTTACAGACAATTTATCAAGCCAAATAAAAGAATTAACTGCTTTTTATGTGAAGGCTAATTTTGAATATCAAACAGATTCACAACCTTTAGAATATTTTGCACAACACATATCTCTAGAAAAATACATTTCTAAAGTTTTAAATCCTAAGTTAGAAATTTCAAATTATAATTTTTCTCCACAATCAGAACAAGCTTTAATTGCCAAACTACATAACAAATTTCATTTTTATGATGTTGGTTTGAAAATAAACGTAACTGGTGGTGCTTATAAAAACTTTTCTGGTGAAACAGATTGGTTAGGTGGCATTCGATTTACACAACAGTTAAGCCAAGAAGCATCCCTAAATTTTGGGTATTCTAAAAATAGTTTATTAAGCACAACTGCGAGTACTACATTTAATTTAACAAATCAAAATGTATTTGGAGAGTTTGATTATAATCATAAATATGTAGCTATTCATGCAGCTTATAATCAACAATTTTATGAAGATGATAACAATATAAAATTATTTGGAGCCTACATTGTATCACAACCTATTAAAGTTTACAAATTTAGCTTTCAGGCTGGTTATGGTTATAATTTTTCTGATGCTAAAAACATTTTATTTATTTATAATAATGAAGGTGTAGGAGTTTACGATCCTTATTTTACTCCAAAAGAACAGGAAGTTCACTCTGCGCTTTTTATAACAAATTTTAAACCTACAAAAAATTTAACATTAAAAGCAAAGTTAAATTATGGTATACAAGCTTCTGTTAGCAACCCATACTCTAGTGAAGTAACTCCAGGTAATTTTGAAATAGGAGGTTTTTACGATGAAACTTTTTCTTATACAGATATTGAAGGTTCGATTAATTATGCTGTTTCCAACAATTTAGGAATTAATGTAATGTACACTTTTCAAGAAACGTTTTTTTATGACAGAAATAATATTAATTTAGGATTGAATTATAGATTTTAATGAATTCAAAACTACGAAACGATTTATTTAAATTTAAAGAAGCTAAAAAAGTTACTGGCTTTGATAGGGCTATTTTTTTAGGCTTAACATTTGCAGGACTATTAAGCATGTTTAATTTAATTGAATGGTGGTTTAGAGGCGAACATATTTCCAATCTTTTTCTTTTTGTAATATTAAGTCTCTTTTTTTTATACGGAATTATTAGAGTTGCATTAATTTGGATAAATTATTTACGTATTCAAAAACCTAAAGAAGTTCCTGTTCCAGAAAAAAATTTAAGTGTCGCTGTTTTTACAACATCTGCTCCTGGAGAACCTTTATCGATGTTTGAAAATACTTTTAAAGCGTTAAAAAACTTAAACTATCCACACACAACTTATTTATTAGATAGTACAGAAGATATCGCTTTTAAAGAATTAGCAGAAGAACATGATGTTGTTTGGTTAAATTTAGCAAATTTACCTGGAGCAAAAGCAGGTAAAATAAACGAAACGCTAAAAAGGACAAAAGAAGAATTCATCTTAATACTAGATCCTGATCATATTGTTTTTCCAAATTTTTTAGATCAAACATTAGGGTTTTTCCAAGACGAAAAAGTTGGTTTTGTACAAGTAAGTCAAGGGTATTATAACATGTATCGTTCTTTTACAGCCAAAGGTGCTGCAGAACAAACGTACACCTTTTATGGACCAACTCAAATGGGTTTAAATGGCTATGGAAGTGCAGTTGCCATAGGTGCAAATTGTACTTTTAGAAGAAAAGCCCTAGAGAGTATTGGAGGTCATGCTCAAGGTTTAGCAGAAGATTTACAAACATCTTTAAGAATCCATGCAAAAGGTTGGCAATCTATTTATAATCCTGTAATTGTAAGTCGTGGCTTAGTACCCGAAGATTTTACATCATTTTGTAAACAACAATTAAAATGGGCAAGAGGTGTTTTTGAGTTATTGTTTGATGAAATTCCATCAACTTTAAAAAACCTTACTTTTTGGCAAAAATTATCTTATTTATCAATAGGAACTTATTACATATTTGGGCCTATAACTGCTTTCTTTATTTTTGTTCCGTTATTATTTTTTACAACAAAAATAAGTCCTGCAAGTATGGATTTTACCGAGTTTATTGTACTTGGAACACCAATACTACTAATTTCTATTTTAATTTATGGGTATGCTCAAAAATTTTTGTGTGATCAAAAAACAGAAAGAGGAATCCACTGGAGAGGTATGGTGTTAAAATATTCTTGCTGGCCTGTATTTACTTATGCATTCTACTTAACCTTAATTAATAAAAAAATTCCTTATATTCCCACAGCCAAAATAGCTGTAAAAGGATTTATGAATCCTTTTGTAAAGCCATTAATATTATATTGTGTTCTATTTTTATTGATGATGATTGGCTTATATATAGAAAGAAGATATTACATACCTGAAAGCGAATTAATTCTTACAGCTCAAAAAACTTGGGCAATGATAGGTTTTGCTATGATTGCTTTCGTGCAATTTTTAGGTGGTATTGGAGCTGCTTTTAAATCTTTATATATCAAAGCAGAAAATGCTTGGAGTAAAATAATTGTATCCGCAGATAAAAAAATCAAAATAAAAGAGTAACTAACTAACAAATATCAAAAAACATGAAAGTAGTAATTTTAGCAGGTGGGTTTGGTACCAGATTAAGTGAGGAAACAGCCTCTATTCCAAAACCTATGGTAAAAATTGGTGATAAACCAATTATTTGGCACATCATGAAACATTACTCTAGTTATGGTTTTAATGATTTTGTAATATTAGGAGGTTATAAATCTTATGTTATCAAAGAATATTTTGCAAATTACTACTTACATCAATCTGATGTTGAGTTTGATATGACAAATAATACAATGACAACCTTAGATTCTAAAACAGAAGACTGGAAAGTAACAGTTTTAGACACAGGTTTACATACAATGACTGGTGGAAGAATTAAAAGAGCTGCCAAATATTTAGATGAACCATTTATGCTAACCTATGGAGATGGTGTGAGTAACGTAAATATTGGGAAACTTGTAGATTTTCATAAAAGTCATTCTCAAAAAGTAACCATGACTTGTGTTCAACCAGAAGGTAGATTTGGTGCTGTAGATATAAATGTTGAAAGTAATGTTATTAACAGCTTTATGGAAAAACCTAAAGGAGATGGAGCTTGGATTAATGGAGGTTTCTTTGTTTGTGATCCTATCGTTTTCGATTACCTTGAAAATGATGCTACAATATTTGAAAGAAGCCCTTTAGAAAACATTGCTAACGACAAACTTTTAGCGGCCTATAAACACACAGGTTTTTGGAAACCTATGGATACTTTAAGGGACAAAAATGAGTTAGAGTCTAAATGGGCAGACAATAAAGCTCCTTGGAAAACATGGTGAATTTCGAATCCCTTTTTGAAGGAGTTTATAAAGACAAAAAAGTTCTTTTAACTGGTCATACAGGTTTTAAAGGCCCTTGGCTAGCACTTTGGTTAGAACAAATGGGTGCTAAGGTTTATGGATTTTCGTTAAAAAATGAAGATGATATTAATCATTTAAGTTTATTAAATCTTGGGCTAGAAGAAAAGATAAGCGACATTAGAAATGCTGATGTTTTAGAGAAATATTTTCAAGAAGTTCAGCCAGATATTGTATTTCATTTAGCAGCACAAGCTTTAGTAAGAAGATCTTATGATGATCCTGTAGAAACATTTTCTACAAACGTAATGGGAACTTTAAATATTTTTGAAGCTTGCAGAAAAACACCTTCTGTAAAAGCTATTGTAAATGTTACCACAGATAAATGTTACGAAAATAAGGAATGGGAATGGGGTTATAGAGAAAATGAGCCAATGGGTGGTTATGATCCTTATAGCGCTTCTAAAGGATGTTCAGAATTACTAACATCATCTTATAGAAACTCTTATTTTAATCCTAAAGATTTTGGTAATAAACACGAAGTATTATTAGCAAGCGGACGTGCTGGAAACGTAATTGGTGGAGGTGATTGGGCTGTAGATAGACTAATTCCAGATATCATAAAAGCAACTGCAAAAAATGAAGCTGTTTTAATTAGAAACCCTTTAGCAACAAGACCTTGGCAACATGTTTTAGAACCCTTAAGTGGTTATTTAACGTTAGGTTGGAAATTACTTAAAAAAGATGTTTCTGCTGCTGAAGGTTGGAATTTCGGTCCTGATAATAACAGCAACTTACAAGTAGGAGATATTGTAAAATTATCTCATGAATATTGGAGTAATATCCAAATTGAAATCAGTAAAAATACAGATGAGCATCATGAAGCAAATTTATTGATGTTAGATTGCTCAAAAGCTAATAAAAAATTAAAGTGGAAAGCTGTTTGGGGAATTGATAAAACGATTGACAAAACAATCACTTGGTACAAAGAATATTACGAAAACAATAAAATTTTGTCTCATGCTGATTTAGAGGAATATATATCAGATGCAAAGGCAGCAAATATTCTATGGGCATTATAAATTTAAAAGATAAGAAAGTTTTAGTTATTGGCGGAAATGGATATTTAGGGAGTTTTTTAGTAAAAGCCTTAAAAGAACAAGAAGCTGATGTTTTTATAATTTCTAGAAATTGTGAAGCATCAAACTCTCAATTTATAGTTGATATTACTAATTTTGAGGAAACTAATACCATCATCCAAAAAATAAAACCAGATATTGTTTACCATTTAGCAGCTAATATTAGCAGAAATAGAGATTTTTCTATCTACGAAAATATGGCAGCTGTAAATGTGCAAGGAACCTTAAATATTTTAAAATCTTTAGAAGGCATAGATGCGCATTTTATCTTTACATCTTCTAGTGAAATTTATGGTAATAATGAATCTCCTTTTCAAGAAAATCAAATTCCTAAACCAGTATCACCCTACTCTTTAAGTAAAATTAATGCAGAAATGTTAATTCAAACTTACTGTACTAATCATCAGGAAAAATTTACGAATTTAAGAATTTTTAATTTTTATGGAGAGCATATGCCTGAAGAATTTTTTATTCCTCAGATGATAAATTCACTTAAAAAAGGAGAAGATTTTTTAATGACAAAAGGAGAACAAGTCAGAGATTTTTTATATGTTAGTGATGTTGTAAGTGCATTAATTTTATCGGCACAAAACACAAATGCTTATGGAGAAACCATGAATGTTTGTAGTGGTAAAGGAACAAAATTAAGTACTTTAGCAGCTGCTGTAAACAACAGTATGAAAACCAAAGCTAAAATTATGTTGGGAGCAATACCTTACAGAGATAATGAAGTTTGGGAAATGATAGGAGACAATTCAAAAATTAAAAATAAGATTGGTTTCAAACCTGCTATTAGTATAGAAAAAGGCATAGAAATCGTTATAAACAAATCATAATTATGGGATCATCCAAAAAAACTTTTAAAAGACTTTTTAACGTAATAATTGCTTTAGTTATTGGTTATTTTGTTATTTATGGTTTAGCAGCCATCAGCAAAAACTCTAAAGGACCTTTAGGAGGCCTTTTAGAAAACATGAGCGATATGGTTCAAGATTTTGAACGCGATAATATTCTAGAAAAGAGAGAACAAAATAGAGAGAAAAAATTAAGTTGGTTTAAAGATCAGCGAAAAAATAAATTTGCTTTACTAAAAACTAAATATATTCTTTTTGGTGCTTCTGATGATAGTAAAGGTGAATCTTACGAAAACATTATCAATTTAGAAGATTCTTTAGCGATAACATTTCCTATTATACATATTTATAAAGCTTGGGGAGAAGGCCAAGAATATAAGTTTCCTGAAAATGAAGTTAATGCTATTAATAGAATAGGTTCTATACCAATGATAACTTGGGAGCCTTGGTTTGGTAAATTTTCTCAAGAAAACTTCCCGAAAATTAAAGCTCCAGAGCAAAGAGATAATCATGGTTTAACAGCTGTTGCAGAAGGTCATTATGATAAATACATAAAAGAATGGGCAAAAGAAGCTGCAAAAGTTGGCTATCCTATTTATTTAAGAGTTGGTCATGAAATGAATGATCCATATCGTTATCCTTGGGGACCTCAAAATAATGATCCATCAGAATATGTTGCTGCATTTAAACATGTTAGAGATGTTTTTGAAGAAGTTGGTGCTAAAAATATTATATGGGTTTGGAGCCCACATTTAACATACGGAAAATTTAATGAATATTACCCTGGAACCGATTATGTAGATGTTGTTGCAACAGGAGCTTTAAATTATGGTACAAGTACAAGCTGGAGTGATTGGTGGACTTTTGAGCAAATTTTTGGAAATTATTACGAGCAATTAGCTTCTTTTTATAAACCAATTATGATTGCCGAGTTTGGCTCTTTAAAACCTGGAGGAAGCAGAGCAAAATGGTTTGGAGATACTTTTGAAAATTTTTACACCAAATATCCTTATGTAACTTCTATTGTGTTTTTTCATTATTCAAGTGATCCTTCTACTACATACAAAGCTGTAAGCTGGTATATAAAAGATGATCAAGAAGTAACAACTGCAATTAAGAATGAATTAAAAAAATGGGATCCAAGCATAAAGCAACCAGATATGCAATAACTTTTATTTATACATTTTTAAATAAAATCTTTTAACCAATAAAATAACGATAGTAATTTAAAATTACTATCGTTATTTTTATTCATTAGTATGTCTTAGAGTAAAAACATGAAACTAAAATGTTTTTTGTAACTTTAAAGCAAAAACTACGTCTAATATATTTCTATCTTACAAATATCAAAAAATGAAAATTTTAGAATCTACTTTTTTTTCAGAAGTTGAATTACCAATACAACTGAATATTTCCTTTAAAAAAGTTTTTAGCTTTTTTGAGAAATATGCTCATTTAGACTATCATACACATCCTTTTCATAAATCTTCTTTAGTGTTTATTAAAGAACTAGAGAAATATCCTGAACTTAAAGATGGCTTTTCAGATTTAAAACTATTAGAAAAATATTACGATCAAATAAATATTTTATTAGAACCTTTATTTCCAGAGGCTCTACTATCAAACGAAATTAAAGCAGCTACAGTACCTTTTTCTTTTACCTCTTTTAAATTTACAACTCGTTTTGAGGATATTTTAGAAAATGCGGGAAAAGATTATCAATTAACTGTTAGAAATTTTGAAGAAAACGACATGTATATTATTGCATGTACGTTTATTTTAGAATATGTTTATGATTATAAAGTTGATACAAAAAGACCTTTTTATTTTGATATTCCTGATAAAAATTTAGGAACAATGAAATATTATAGAGCAGCTTTTAATGGTGATTTTTCTGAAATTTATGCCACTGAAAAAGCTCCAAAATTAACAGAAAAAGATTTTAAAGAATTACTTAATAATTTTGATAATATAAATATTTGGAGAGAAAAATTCCCTAAAGATAGTTACATTTTTAAAGGCTTTGGCATCATAAATTTATTTGATGTTACAGCTGAGGAAATGATTTCATCAATCAAAGCGAATTTATTAGCTGGTGATGATAATTTAATATATAAACTTCAAAATAACTTAAGAGATTTTTATAGCCTCAAAGATTTACTTTTAGGATATTCTATTTTCGATAAAGTAAGTTCTAAAGTTTGTGAAACGATTGTAAAAAAATCTAGTAGCTTAATCCTTAAAAATGCAGAGGAAATTAATTGCGACAACTCTTATTTCTGTAGCAACTTTATACAAAAAGTATTTAAAGATCATGAAACTTTTATAATTTCTGATGTTAATAATTATGGATTAAAAACGAATAAAAATCCTTTTTATCAAAATTTATACGATTCTGGAATACAAAGTATTATCATCATACCAATAAAAGCAACTAATAATGGAGATTTAGCATTATTAGAAATTGCATCACCAAGAGCATATGATTTAAACTCTGTAAATATTAATAAATTAAAAGATATAATTCCTGTTTTTGAAGCCGCTGTTAAAAGAACATCAGAAGAACGCCAAAATGTTTTAGAAGCAACTATTCAAGAAAATTATACATCTATACATAAATCAGTAAAATGGCGTTTTTATGAAGCTGCTGAAAAATATCATTTAGAATCTCAAACAAATGAGAATGCTAAATTAGATGAAATAGTTTTTAAAGATGTATATCCTTTATTTGGTCAAAGTGATATAAAAGGGTCTTCAGAGGCTAGGAATACTGCTATTCAAGAAGATTTAATTACACAACTAACATTAGCTATTAATGTTTTTAAAGATGCTTGCAAAGCAGAAGAACTTCCTATTTACAAAGAATTAATGTTTAGAGTAGCATCATTTTTAAAAGATGTTAAAGATGGTTTAAATGCAGGTGATGAGGTAAATATTCTAGACTTTTTAAATCGTGAAATTTATCCTGTTTTTAATCATATTAAAAAAATGAATGCACAATTAGCCATTAAAGTTAATGTGTATATGAATCGTTTAGACAAAGATTTAGGCGTTGTTTATGAGAGAAGAAAAGAATATGAAGATAGTGTTACATTACTAAACGATAAACTGGCTTCTTATATTGATAAAAAACAAAAGCAGGTTCAGGAAATGTTTCCTCATTATTTTGAAAGATACAAAACAGATGGTGTAGAATACAACATGTACATTGGGGCATCTATCACCAAAACAAGAGTTTTTAACGAAATTTATTTATTTAATTTACGTTTATGGCAATTGCAAACTACTTGCGAAATGGAAAATATTGCCTATTCTCTTCGTAAAAAAATGAAAAATGAGTTAAGAGTAGCTTCCTTAATTTTAGTACATAGTAATTCTATGGCTATTAAATTTAGAATGGATGAAAAGCAATTTGATGTTGATGGAGCTTACAATATTCGTTATGAAATTATTAAAAAAAGAATTGATAAAGCTTTTATAAAAAATACTGAAGAACGTTTAACTGTACCAGGTAAAATAGCAATTGTATACTCACAAGATAAAGATGCTTTGGAGTATATTAAATATATAAACTTCTTACAATCTAAAAAACAACTAGGTAAATTAGAGTTTTTAGAATTAGAAGTTTTACAAGGTGCTTCTGGCTTAAAAGCTTTGCGAGTAGAAGTTATTTACCAAGAAGATTTCGACGAGAAAAAAGTAATTACTTTTAATGATTTAATTAAAGAAATAACTAATTAAACAACCATTTCTTGAAAATAAAAAGAAAAAGCAAAAGCTAAAACACTTACTATAATACCTGTCATAAAAACGGTATAAGTAATTCTTAATAACTTATATTTTCTATTTAAAACTAATCCTAAAAAGTATAAATCTTTAGTTAAAGATCCATATAGGTAATCTCTATCTTGCATCATTTCACTAATCCCCCATTCAAAATCTTCTAATTTCATTTGATGAAAATTACCAAAAAACAATAAGTTAACTTTCTTATTTGCAACATCTTCTTTCGTAAATTTACCTTCAGTAACATTTGGTCTTGTTGCTAATATTGATAAAACTATAGAAATTACTGTAAATATTATAAAAATAATACTTGGTATAAATAAATGAGAATTAGATGGATTGTCTAATTTTGGAAGTAAACTAGAAAGTGCCAAAGAAACAATAATTGCATTTACAGAAAGTAAAATATTGGCTTTAGTATCTGCAATATCACTTAAGGTAATATGGTTTCTCAAAGCTACTCTAAACATTGTTTCTACACCTCTTTCTGGTACAAGACTCTTGTTTTTCTTTATGTTTAAAGCCTCTTCTTTTTGCTGAAATTTCTTATTATCTTTTTTAAATTTCTTTTGATTTTTTAATATTTTAGATAAGTTTTTCTCTTTATCCTTAGTCCAGTTTTTTAAAGCATAATCTGTATAATAACGATGTTTTTGCGTAAAAAATGATAAATTTAAAGCAATCCATTCCTTATTTTTATACTTTTTACCCAAAACTAACTCCCACTCTTTTCTTAACAGAGAATTATAATTAAAAAAATCTTTAGAAGATAAATGAGCAGCGTCTGCATCTCTTAAAATCTTCTCTAAAATAGTTTTCGGTACAGAATTCATTTTAGTAGCTAAAATAAGTTCTGTAATTGTTTGCAATCTATCTTCAGATAAATTATGCGATTTTAAAAAATCAACAGCAATTTTAACACTTTTTTCTTCGTGATTTTCTCCACTCTCTATAAAACCAACATCATGAAACCAAGCTGCAATTTCTAAATTTTCCACATCAATTACAGAAACCTCTAAATTTTCAGAAATTTCTTTCACATTCTCTACAACTCTCTGTGTATGAGCTAAGTTATGATACAGATAATTTGAGTGTAATTTTTCACTCAAAAGACTATTCACATGTTTTTCAATCTCTACAATTAATGCGCTCATGGTATAATTTTTAACAAAAATAAACAAATAATTTTATCTATTTTATTGTAAATTTAAAGTTCAAATGTAAGAATATTTAGTTGATAGTTATCTGTAAGATGATAACTGTTTTTTCGACTAAATTTTAAAGGAAACCTTATTAATTTAGAAAAGAGAAAACAATATGTTAACATGGAAAGATGTAATAAGTTTTGCAACTAAAGGAAACCCAACTCCAGATAAAATAGTTCAAAAAACTGAAAAAGAATGGAAAGCTCAATTAACACAAGAGCAATTCAGAATTACAAGATTAAAAGGAACTGAAAGACCACATTCAGGCGAATTATGTAGTATTTATGATGAAGGGAAATACAACTGTGTGTGTTGTAATACACCGCTTTTCGATTCTACCATTAAATTCGAATCTAGTTCTGGTTGGCCAAGTTTTACACAACCAATTAAAGAAAATGCTATAAAATATGTGAAAGACACAACTTTAGGCATGATTAGAGTTGAAGTGCTTTGTAATACTTGCGATGCTCATTTAGGACATATTTTTCCTGATGGACCAGAACCAAGTGGTTTGCGCTATTGCATAAATTCTGAATCGATGGTTTTAGACACAAAATAGATATTCCAAAAACAATAAGGGCTTTAAACCCATTGCTAAAAATATAAAATGAGTAAAAACATACAAATTGCCACAATTGGTGGTGGCTGTTTTTGGTGTACAGAAGCAGTTTTTCAAAAAGTAAAAGGCGTAGAAAAAGTAGTTTCTGGTTATGCAGGTGGTAATGCTCCAGGCAAACCAACCTATAGAGAAATTTGCTCAGGTTTAACTGGTCATGCAGAAGTTATTCAAATTACTTTTGATGCAAATGTGCTGTCATATCAAGATTTATTAATCATTTTTATGACTACTCACGATCCTACAACCTTAAATCAACAAGGTGCAGATAGAGGAACTCAGTATAGATCTGTTATTTATTATCATGATGAACATCAACAAAAAATTGCAGCAGAAGTTTTAAAACAAGTTCAGGAAGTTTATTCCAATAAAATTGTGACTGAACTAAGTGCTTTACCAACTTTTTATGTTGCTGAAAAAGAGCATCAAAATTATTATAGAGATAATACAAGACAAGGATATTGCACCTATGTAATTGAACCAAAATTGGCGAAATTAAGAAAATTACATGCTGATAAATTAGCATAAATTATTACAAACAAACGCTTCAAATTTCTAAAACTTGAAGCGTTTTTAAAATACATATTTTTGAAACTCAACTTAAAAAATACATTTATAGAAAATTTGCCTTCGGATAAAATTCTTGAAAACTCAAGAAGACAAGTTCCTGAAGCTGTTTTTAGTTTTGTAGAGCCAAAAAAAACTGCAAATCCAAAAGTGTTACACGTTTCTGACGAAATGCTTCAAGAACTTGGAATTACCAAAGAAGAATCCAAATCTGAATTTTTTAAAAATATAGTTACAGGAAACGAAATTTATCCAAATACAAAGCCTTTTGCGATGTGTTATGGAGGACATCAATTTGGTAATTGGGCAGGACAATTAGGAGATGGAAGAGCCATTAATTTATTTGAAATAGAACATCAACATAAAAACTGGAAAGTACAATTAAAAGGCGCAGGTGAAACTCCATATTCAAGAACGGCTGATGGTTTGGCTGTTTTACGATCTTCTGTAAGAGAGTATTTATGTGCAGAAGCCATGTTTCATTTAGGTGTGCCAACCACAAGATCTTTATCTTTAAGTTTGTCTGGAGATCAAGTTTTGAGAGATGTTTTATATGATGGAAATCCTGCTTATGAAAAAGGTGCCATCGTTTCTCGAATTTCGCCAAGCTTTTTACGTTTTGGAAATTATGAAATATTTTCAGCAAGAAAAGATGTAAAAAATTTAAAGATTTTGGTTGATTATACCATCAATCATCATTTTCCACATTTAGGAAAACCCTCCAAAGAAAATTATATTAACTTTTTTAGGGAAGTTTCAGAACGAACTTTAAAGATGATTGTTGATTGGCAAAGAGTTGGTTTTGTGCATGGAGTTATGAATACTGATAATATGTCAATCTTAGGTTTAACCATCGATTTTGGACCTTATGGCTGGTTAGAAGGTTTCGATTTTGGTTGGACACCCAACACAACAGACAGACAAAACAAACGCTACAGATATGGAAATCAGCCAAATATTGGGTTGTGGAATTTGTATCAACTTGCAAATGCTTTGTATCCGATAATTGAAGATGTTGAACCTTTAGAAGCTGTTTTAAATCAATATAAAGTAGATTTTGAAGCGCAATCTTTTGCAATGATGAAAAGTAAATTGGGTTTATTTACTGATGATGAAAATGATATGAACCTAATTCAAGCTTTGGAAGATAATTTGCAATTAGTAGAAACAGATATGACCATTTTCTTTCGTTTATTGAGTGATTTTTCTGATGTAAAAACAGGATTTCATTTGATAGAAAATGCATTTTACGATTTAGAAAATATTACTGATGAAGTAAAAATGAGATGGATTAATTGGTTTGAAATTTATCAAAATAGAATAGCAAAAGAAACAATTTCATCCGAAGAAAGAAAAACAAAAATGGATTTAGTAAATCCTAAATATGTGTTGCGAAATTACATGTCTCAATTAGCAATTGATGCTGCAGATAAAGGCGATTATTCTTTGATTGATGAATTATATCAACTCTTAAAAAAACCTTACGATGAACAACCAAAATACCAAAAATGGTTTGCAAAAAGACCTGAATGGGCTAGAAATAAAGTAGGTTGCTCCATGTTATCTTGTAGTTCATAAATTTTTCCTGCCAGGTTTCAAAAACCTTGTAGGTATATTTAATTCAATAAAATATAAATTATTGAAGACCTCACAGGTTTTTAAAACCTGTAAGGTCAGTAAAATTAATAAAGATTTATAAAAATAAAACGTATGAAAGCAATTTGGAACGACGAAATTATTGCTGAAAGTAAAGACACCATTGTTGTAGAAAACAATCATTACTTTCCTGAAAACAGCATTAAAAAAGAATATTTTATACCAAGTACAACAAGAACAGTTTGCCCTTGGAAAGGTGAAGCTTCTTATTATACAATTGTTGCAAATGGCAAAGAAAATAAAGATGCAGCTTGGTTTTATGGTAGACCTTTTGAAGCTGCAAACAACATAAAAAATTATGTTGCATTTTGGAAAGGTGTAAAAATTACAGACTAATATGAATTTAGGATTAGGAACAGCAGCTTTAGGAAGACCTCAATATATTAACGTTCGTCAAAATGATGTTGACAACTCTGATTTAGCAGCATTCAGAAAACAAAGTTTTCAGGTTTTAGAAGACGCTTATAATGCTGGAATTAGATATTTTGACACAGCTCCTGGTTATGGTTTAGCAGAAGAATTAGTATTAGATTGGTTAGAAACAAAAGATGATAATTCCATTGAAATCGCTACAAAATGGGGCTATACTTACACTGCAAATTTTGATGCAAATGCAACTGTTCATGAAGTTAAGGAACACAGTTTAGCAAAGTTAAATGAGCAATGGAATTTCTCAAAACAACTCCTGCCCTATTTAAAAGTATATCAAATTCATTCTGCAACTCTAGAAACTGGCGTTTTAGAAAACCAAGAAGTTTTAAAACAATTGGCTTTTTTAAAAAAGGAATACAATCTAAAAATTGGCTTGACAACAACAGGCACAAATCAAGTTGATGTTATAAAAAAAGCACTTGATGTTTTTGTTGATGGGAAACAATTATTTGATGTTTTTCAAGTAACTTATAATTTTTTAGAGCAAAGTTTACTAGAAATTATTGATGAACTACAGCAACAAAATAAAAAAATTGTTATTAAAGAAGCTTTGGCAAATGGACGCGTTTTTAGCAATAAAAACTATGTTCATTATCAAAAAATGTATGCGTCTTTAGAAAAATTATCAAAAAAACACAAGGTTGGTATTGATGCAATTGCTTTAAAATATTGTGAGCAAACTATTCCTAAAAGCACAGTTTTAAGTGGTGCAAGTAATGCTAATCAACTAAAAGAAAATTTAAAAATAAATTCTTTTTCGCTTTCTGCTGATGATGTAAATCTTCTAAATTCTTTTAATACTGATGCTGAACATTATTGGTCTGAAAGAAAAAACTTAGAATGGAATTAACAAAAATAGCTTTTGGAGGTGGTTGTCATTGGTGTACAGAAGCCGTTTTTCAATCTTTAATTGGTGTAGAAAAAGTGGAACAAGGTTGGGTTGCATCCACAGCAAAAAACAACACATTTTCTGAAGCTGTAATTGTATATTTTGATGAGAATAAAATCGATTTAAAAACATTGATTCAAATTCATTTATCAACACATAAAAGCACAAGCAATCATTCTTTTAGAAACAAATATCGTTCTGCGATTTATTATGTTGATGCTCATCAGCAAGAAAAAAGCAAAGAAATTATGGAAGAATTACAACCAAATTTTGATGCTAAAATTATCACTCAAATTTTAGAATTTAAAAATTTTAAACCATCTACAGATGAGTTTCAAAATTATTATCAACAAAACCCAGAGAAACCTTTTTGCGAAAAATACATCAATCCAAAATTGACTTTTTTATTAGAAAAATTTTCTAATAAAGTTGATCAAAGTAAAGTTTCTCATTTAAATTCGACTACCTAAAAAACCAAAACAATGAATACTGTAAGATTGGAAATTGAAAATAGAAAAGGCTTAAAATTACAAGCGTATTTAGAATTGCCTGCAAACCAAAAACCAAATCATTTTGCGATTTTTGCACATTGTTTTTCTTGTAATAGTAATTTTAATGCTGTAAAAAATATCAGTAGATCTTTATCAAACCATGGTTTTGGCGTTTTACGTTTCGATTTTACAGGTTTAGGCAAAAGCGAAGGCGAATTTGCTGAAAGTCACTTTTCTGCAAACGTAGAAGACCTCTTAGATGTGAATGCTTATTTAGCAAAACACTACAAAGCACCAGAATTATTAGTTGGGCATTCTCTGGGTGGAGCAGCTGTAATTGTGGCAGCATCAAAATTAGAAAATGTAAAAGCAATTGCTACAGTTGGTGCTCCTTCAACAGTAAATCATGTGACACATTTATTTTCTCATGGGTTAGAAGACATTCCAGAAAAAGGTGAAATTGAAGTGAAAATTGGTGGGAGATCTTTTAAAATTAATCAAGATTTTGTGAGCGATTTCAGTAAAACAGACTTACCAAAAATTATCAAAGAATTACGCAAACCTATTTTGGTAATGCATGCTCCTTTTGATCAAATTGTTGGGATAGAAAATGCGCATCAAATTTATAAAAATGCCATGCATCCAAAAAGTTTTATCAGTTTAGATGATGCAGATCATTTACTTTCAAAATCTTCTGATAGCGTTTATGTTGGGAATATGATTGGCACTTGGGTTGATAAATATTTTCCTCAAAAAGAAAACAAAATGATGCAAACTGATGGTGAGCAATTAGTAGCGCATTTAAACTTATTGCAAGACAATTTTACAACCTCTATTCAAACCAAAAAACACTCTTTTATTGCAGATGAACCTGCAACCATTGGTGGAGATGATTTTGGTCCTTCACCTTACGATTATTTGAGTGCTGGTTTGGCTGCTTGTACAGTTATGACTTTAAAAATGTATGCTGAACGTAAAAAATGGGATTTACAAGAAGTTTTCGTTTACATCACCTACTCAAAAAAGCATAGTGATGATTTAGGTTTAAATGTTGATAAACCAACACGTTTTGATCATCTTCGAAAAAAGCTAAAATTCGTTGGTAATTTGGATGATAAACAAATTAAACGTTTAAAAGAAATTGCTTCAAAATGTCCTGTTCACAAAACTTTATTAAGCACAACTCTTATCGATACTGAAATTATTGATTAAAGTTATTCTAACCAATTTGTGAGTTCGTGGCTAAAAAACCATCTAAAATTTTTCTAAAAAAATACAAATTTCAAAAATTCTGATATCTAAATAAATTGTAGTAATTTTAGCTAAATCTCAAAATATCATTTTTTTGAGCATTGCTAACTTAAAACTATATGAAAAAATCTAAACGGTTATATGTAATACCCCTATTCTTATTAGGTGGTATTTTATTGGCTTCCAACTATTCAAAATCAACTTCAGAATATATTTCTTTGGATGAAAAAGTCATAAATTTATCAGAAAACAAAGACAACTTTAATAAAATGATGGATGTTTTAACACATCCAAGATGCATGAACTGTCATCCAAATGATAACGTTCCAAAACAAGGAATTGAAAGTCATCCTCATTATTTTGGAATGGAAGGTGGACAAAATGATCATGGTTTTGAAGCTACAAAATGCACTACTTGTCATCAATCAGAAAACAACAATTATTCTGGAGTTCCTGGTGCTCCACATTGGGGTTTAGCACCTCAAAAAATGGCTTGGAAAGGTTTAACGAGAAAAGAAATTGCTGCTGTTATTTTAGATAAAAACAAAAACGGAGGTAAAGATTTAAAAGGAGTTGAAAAACATTTAACTGAAGATGAACTTGTTTTATGGGCTTGGAATCCTGGCATTGACGCTGCTGGAAACAAGAGAGAAACTCCACCAATTTCTGAAGAAGAATTTAAAAAAGTTGTAAAAGAATGGATTGCAGATGGCGCAATAATTCCTGAAAATTAATCACATAAAACATCAAAATGAACATATCATTTAAAATAAATAATAAAGACGTTTCTGTTGAGATAGAAGATGGTAATACACCTCTTTTGTGGGTTGTAAGAGATGTTTTAGATTTGAAAGGAACAAAATTTGGTTGTGGAAAAGCATCTTGTGGAGCTTGTACGTTACACGTAAATGATGTTGCAATTCGTTCTTGTTCTTATGCAGTTAAATTTGCAGAAGGTAAAAATGTAACCACTATTGAGGGTTTGGGTGATGCAGAAAATCCACATCCTGTTCAACAAGCTTGGATTGATGAAATTGTACCTCAATGTGGGTATTGCCAGCCAGGATTTATCATGGCAACTGCTGCTTTGTTAAAAGAAAATGACAACCCTACAGATGAAGATATAGACAAAAATATCATTAACATTTGTAGATGTGCAACTTATTATAGAATGCGAAAAGCGATTCATAGAGCTGCTGAATTAACCAGAGCAACTAAAATATAAGATATGAGCAAAAATATATCACGTAGAAAATTTTTAGTGAGAGGTGGTTTAGGAACTTTAGGAGTTTTAGCAGTTGGAACGTATGTTTTGAGAAATCCAATTCGTAGACAAATTATCGATTTTGCAGATTCTTTTGTTTCACCATATTCAGGAACTGGAACTGAGCCAAATTTATGGTTTGAAATCACAAAAGACAATACTGTAATGCTACATTCTCCAAAAGTAGAAATGGGACAAGGAACGTTTACAGGATTGGCTCAAATTGCTGCTGATGAATTAGACATCAACATGAATCAAATTCAAGTTATTGCAGCATCTACAGCAAGTGGAGTTGTAGATGGTTTAGGAACTGGAGGTAGTTTATCTGTGGCTTCTATGTGGATGCCTTTGCGTGAAATGGCTGCTACAATGCGTGAAATGATTAAGATTGAAGCCTCTAAAAAACTAAATATTCCTATTGAAAATTTGGTTACGAAGGATGGGATTGTTTCTGGCAATAATCAACAAATAAGTTATGTTGATGCTGTTAAAGATGTTACAGAATGGGAAATTCCTGATACTCCAAAATTAAAAGCAGTTAAAGATTATAAATTAGTCGGAAAACCAGTTGCTAGAATCGATTTGAAAGCAAAAGTTTATGGTGATGCTATTTTTGGAATGGATGCAGAAATGGACAATATGTTACACGCAGTTGTAATTAGACCAGAACATATTGGAGCAACTTTTAAAAGTGCAAATTTTGGCAAAGCTGAAAACATGCCTGGCATTGTAAAAGTGGTTCAAATTGATGATTGGGTTGGTATTGTTGCTAAAACATATCCACAAGCATTGGCTGCAAAAATGGAAGTTGATGTTGAATGGAACATTCCTAAAAAATGGACAGAAGAAGAAATTAGAACATTAATTTCTGTAGGAAGTGGAGATGAAATGATTGTTCAAAAAGAAGGAAATAATTTAGAAAATGATGATAAAGAGGTTCTAGAAATAGAATTTAAAAGTCCTTTAGGTGCTCATGCTCAAATGGAACCAAATGGCGCTGTTGCTTCTTATAAAGATGGTAAAGTAACAGTAATTCTTTCTACACAAGTTGTGGGAATTACGCAAAATCAAATTTCAAAAGCCTTAGATATTGATAAAGAAAATATCAATATTATTCCTACGTATTTAGGGGGTGGTTTTGGGAGAAGATTAAATACCAGTCATGCAATTCAAGCTGTACAATTATCTAGAGAAGTTGGGCAACCTGTAAAATATTTTTTCACCAGAAAAGAAGAATTTCAAAATGATATGTTTCGTCCACCAACGCATCATATTATGAAAGGAAAATTAAATAAAGAGGGGTTAATTGAAAATTTAGAACATCATTTTGCAAGTGGAAACGTGGCAATTGATTCTGCTTTATTACCAGATATTGCCAATAAAGTTTTAGGTGCAGATTTTGGTGCAATTAGAGGTGGAAGTATTCACTATTCTGGAATCGAAAATAAGAGAGCTGTTCAATGGCATAAAACGTTGCCTTTTGCCACAAGTTGGTGGCGAAGTTTAGGTTTATTAGCCAATACTTTTGCCATTGAAAGTTTTGTAGATGAATTGGCTTTGAAAGCAAATAAAAATCCGATTGAATTGCGTTTGGCACAAATTAAAGACAATGAAGAGGGTGTCAGATTAAAAAACGTCATCAAAAAAGCGCAACAAGAATCTAATTATTCTGATGCAATTGTTGATGGAAAAGCGATGGGCTTTGCCAGTTCTACTGATACAGGAACACCTTGTGCCCAAGTTGCAGAAGTTTCTATTGTAGATAACAAAATAAAAGTTCATAAAATAACCTGTGTAATGGATTGTGGAATTGCAGTAAATCCAGATCAAGTTAAAGCACAATGTGAAGGTGCAATGATTATGGCAATGAGTGCAGCAATGCACGAAAAAATGTATATCGAAGATGGGCAATTGCAACCCACCATTTTTGGACCTTATGATATGGGATTAATGAAACATTCACCTAAAGAAATTAATGTTTTTTTATTGCAAGGAGTTGATAAACCTTTGCCTGTTGGTGAACCTCCTTTAGGACCCATTGCAGCTGCAATTGCCAATGCTGTAAGAAGGTTAACAGGACAAAGATTAACAGAATTACCTTTAAAATTATCGTAAATTTATGATGTACGAATTTAAAGAAATAATAAATCAAGCAGTTATCAATCAACAAAAAGGATTGAAAAACGTGCTGGCCTCTGTCGTTTATTTAGAAGGTTCATCTTACAGAAAACCTGGAGTTAAAATGCTCATTTCTGAAGATTTAAATTCTGTGGGTGCAGTTTCTGGTGGTTGTGTAGAAAAAGAAAT